>JBGAJY010000294.1:0-5369 GCA_044224705.1 Saprospiraceae bacterium | reverse complement strand
AGGGAGCGTACTGGATTCGTCTTTTCCGGGAAGGACAAGCACCTCTTACGCACAGTGTTTTTCTGAATAAATATTAACCTCAAGGTTTCACTTGGGCTGTATGGCGATGTCGCTATACAGCCCTTTTCATATTTCTGCCATGAAAAAGTTCTTGGTGTATTTATTTTGCTGTCTGGTCTCTCATAATATCCAGGCGCAATTTCAAGATAAAATTTGGCTATTTGGATATGATTCAAACACTTATCCGGAAAATCCTGGAATAGATAGGATTGTTTTTGATTTTTCAGATAGCCTGACCATTTCCTATTCGTCAAGTACGATGGGGCTTAATAATTCCTATGCTTCGATTTGTGACTCTATCGGCAATTTTTTGTTACTTTCAAACGGATGTTATATCGAAAACTCAAATGGAGAGTTTATTGAGAACAGTGATAGTTTAAATCCTGGAATTTTATATAATCAGGATTGCCCTCCTAATTGGGGCTACAGTTTGACCCAAAGTATGATCATGCTCCCTGATCCCGGTAACCCTAACTGTTACCATCTTTTTCATTACCCCCTTGTAAAATCTGATGGCCATCTTCTGTATAAAAACCTCTTGCATACGCTGGTGGATATGTCTGCCAATAATAACGCGGGAGCCGTATTGTTTAAGAATGAGGTGGTGGTAGATGATACCATCGATGCCCACGGCATACATGCTGTAAGGCATGCGAACGGAAGGGACTGGTGGATTATTTCTGCTAAACTCCTGTCCAACACCTATCATATCTTGTTGCTAACACCCGATACATTGATCTTGAAAACCCAACAAATCGGTCCGCCATTCATCCAGATTGATCTTGGCGAGATGTGCTTTTCACCAGACGGCGCCCATTTTGCTGTGTTTGATGCGCAGAACGACCTGCGGATTTTTGACTTTGATCGCTGTACAGGGATTTTTTCTAATCCACTCCATATCCCTATTCAAGACAATGCTGATAATGAAATATACGCCGGACTGGCTTTTTCAGCCGACTCGCGTTACCTCTATGCTGCAGAGGTTAAAAGGCTCCTTCAATTCGACATGCAGGCTCCGGATATTGCAGCGAGCCAGACCTTGGTAGCTGAGCGTGAGCTTAATTCAGACTGCGCCTTGGGCCAAGCTTTGATGTTCATGGAACTCGGTCCGGACGGCCGTATCTACTGTCGACCGGGTAACGGCCAATATTGTATGCATCGCCTTGCCAGGCCGGAGCTATATGGCCCAAACGCTCAACTCGAACAGTATTACTACACATTCAATTTTAGTTACCAAAACATTCCCAACTTCCCCAACTTCCGCCTGGGCCCCATCGACGGCAGTCCCTGCGATACCCTGGGCCTCGACAACCACCCGCTGGCGGGCTGGCGCTACGACCGCACGGGCGGGCTGGGCGTGGACTTCACCTCGGTGTCGTGGTACGAACCCACGGAGTGGCAGTGGGATTTCGACGACCCGACCACCGGCGCGGCGAACAACAGCGCGGAGCGGAACCCATCGCACACTTTTTCTGCGCCGGGCGCTTACGAGGTATGCCTGACGGTGAGCAATTCCTACGGCTCGGATACGAAGTGCAAGACGGTGTGGGTGACGGCGACGGGTGTGGCGCCAGTCCCATCCAAGGGCGACGAGGTGGTCTTGTGGCCGAATCCTACGACGGGGGTATTGTACTGGAGGGGATTGCCGGAGGGAGAGCGGGTCACTGTAGAAGTGTATAACTCCCTCGGTCAACTACAACTGCGCCAAACAACCGCCCAGGCACTTGTCGATCTTTCAGGACTTTCCGCAGGGTATTACCAAATTCGTTTGCTGACGGAAAGGCAAGAGCCGCTGACACAGCAGGTTTTGGCCATCCAGCGTTGAGATTTTCAAAAGAAGGTCGCTCACATTTACGCTTGCCGTACAGACGCTGCGCGCCAGACGGCAGGCCATATTGCCAATCGGCCACCAGACTTCTCCATCAAAAATCAAATCTCCTGTAATCGTCAATCTTATCTCAAACACCACCATCACCGTCCCCCACGAATCAATTCAATATACCCGCTGAGCACCTCCGGCCGCAGTGTGACGCCCTCGACCCGTTGTTCGTACACGCGGCAGACGTAGAAATACGTGCCTTCGGCGAGCTCGGTACCCGATTCGTTCCGGCCGTTCCAGTTGAGCTCAGGGTCGGTGGTGGCGAAGACGAGATTGCCCCAGCGGTTGAAAATCTGCATGTCCACGCGTTCAACAAACCGCCAGCCCGGGAAGGGCCGGTAGGTGTCGTTGGCGCCGTCGTCGTTGGGCGTGAAGGTGTTGGGCAATTCGTATTCCGGGCAGTTGTCGACGCATTGCGTGATGCTCCGGGCGCTTTCATTTCCAAAAGAATCCACGGCCGAAACGGCGTAGCAGCCCGCCAGTCCGCGGTCGAGCAGGTGGGTGTAAGTGGTGCTGGTGGCTCCGTCGAAGGTTTCGAGCAGCGCCAGGGGCAGGCCTTCGCCCGATGCGAACCAGAGCTTGTACAGGATCACGTCGTCGGTATGCGGGCAAGCCAGGTTGGGGTTGGTCCAGCTCAGGAAGTTCTCATAAGGCGGGTCTGGCAGGGTGGCTTCGCCGTTGGTGCAAAGGTTGTTGATGGTCAGCTCGGGCGTGCAGGGCGGCATGGTGTCGATCGGGGTGCCGCAGCTGCGCTGGGACAGGTTGAACAGCGGATTTGCCACGCCGCCAATGCTGTACGTGCCTTCGGTGCGGACGTAGTAGCAGTATTCCGTACCGTTTTGCAGTTTGGTATCGGCATAAGTGGGCGTCGAGGAGCGGCCGATCGAGTCGAAGGAGCCGGTGCCGTTTTGGCGGAAAACGGCGTATTCGTAGTTGTTCCAGGGCACGTCGGCGCGCCAGGAGAGCGTGTTCGTATTGTCGGTGGAAGCGATGCTGAGGAAGGGCGAGGAGGCCACGTTGGTGAATCCCAGCGGCGTGTTTTCCCCCCGCACATAAAACGCGATGCGGTAGCGGTAGGGCTGGCCGGAGGTGTTCAAACCGTTGTCGATGAACACCGTGTCGTTGGCCTGCCAGAAATTGGCGGCGGTGAAGGAGGCGCCCGGCACTTCTACAAGCGGCGCCCCGGCGAAATCAGGCGCGCGCAGGACCTGGTAGCGGTAAGGCCCGTGGTTGATAACGGTGTCGAGATCGGGCGCCACGGGTTTGGACCAGCGGATTTCCATGCGGCCGTTGGCCGGATCGGTGTCGAGCACCGACACGTTGGTGATGAGCGGCAGGTCGCGCGGGAGCTGTACGCAAACCTCTTCGGAGGCCAGGCTTTCCACAATGTTGTAAACGTAGCCCTGGGTAGAGCGTTTGGCGAATTTTGCCAAAATGCGGTAGCAATACGTGCGGCCGCGCTCCACGTTGGTGTCTTTGAAATAATAGCGCCCGTTTTGTTCTTCCCGGGTCACAAAAATGAGTTGGGTGTAGCCTTTACCGGCCAGTCCGGGGTCGCAGGTATCGAGCGGAAAGGGGTTGCTGCCTTCGCGGCGCCACACCGAAAAGCCATAAAAATAGTTGTCCGCAGCACCCTCGCAGGTGTAGGGTTTGTCCCAGCTGATCTCTACTGCGCCGAGTTGGGCCGAAGCCTGAACGCCCAGGGGAGGTGGCCCCACCACCTTGATCTCGACCGTTTCGAGGTCGCTGAGCGAGGGCACGTTTTTGACTCCGGTGGTATCGGCCGCCTTGAAAACCACGGAGTAAGGTTGTTTTGATATGTGTTCGCAGGTGGTGTTCCAGCGGAAGGTTCCATTTACCGGGGGCACTTGCCAGCCGGGTGCCACGGTGAAAGTGGCCGGACTATATTGCGTCGAAAAGGGGCCTCCCAGGGCGGTCAGCAGCACAAGGTTGCCGGAGTCCGGGTCGGTGGCCGTGACGCCAAATTGGACGGTATCGCCGGCGATGACGCAGATTTTATCAATCGTTTTCACATCCGGCGGGTTGTTGCTGCAGGTATCGACGAATATCTGCATGTCGCGGATGGTCGTGTCGATGGCGTGTCCTTTTCGCCAGGAGATGATAAAAAATGCGACGTTGTACTCGCCCGGTTCCTGCGGGGTGAGCCAGACCATATCTCCCGTGATGCTGTTGAGCTGGAAAAAATTGCCGGCCCCCGGCGGGTGCTGGTTGGGATAGGTATAGTTGGGTACAGGGCTGTTCAGGGCCTGTAAGGGCACGATCAGCTGGTAGGAAAGGCTGTCGCCGTCGGGGTCGTAAGCGTTGGGATTGTGTTTGAAAGGTTTGCCCACACAGGCATTGTCGATAGGCGGCTGGAGCAGGTAAGGCGTGGTGTTGCTGCCCTGGAACTGCGGGTCCTGAAAGGTGTAGCTCGTTTCAATGTGGAACGGGATATTCTCCGAGGTCGGCGGGTTCACGTTGATGATGCCCATAATCCGGTTGGGGTCGGTCATCGAGATCTTGTAGGAGGCCCGGCCGGCGTAGGTATGGGTGGCGATGTAGAGGTTGTATTTGATGTCGTTGGGCAAAATTTCTCCGTTGCCGCCGCCGTTGGCGCGCCACACGGTTTCACTGGTGCCGTCGCCCCACACGATGGTCAGCGTGTCGCGGTCGGCATTGGTGCTGCTGGCCTTGGTCCAGGTGATGATGGTCGCCTCGATGGTGAGCGTGCCGATTTGCCGGATATGGATTTCACCGGCGCGGTTGTGGGTGGCATGGGCCGTGCCGGGCAATATGGCGCAAAAAACGAGCGCGAAGAAGGCGTAGAGAACAGATTTCATGTTTATCGTGCGTAGTTGGGAGGGCTGAGCAACGGATGTCGAACGGGATACAAGATGAACTTATTTTCTCTGGCGCTGCCCAAAAAAGGGCACTTTTGCCTTTGAACAACAATTCTTTCGGAAGGGTTGATCAGGTTGATGAGGGTTTATAAGGGTTTATTTCACACCCGATCCATATAAACCCTTATAAACCTCTATCAACCCTCCTCAACCTTTCCTTCAACATGCTTTTGTACAACGTCACCGTCACCATCGATCTGGATGCACACGAAGACTGGCTGCGCTGGATGCGGGAGACCCACATCCCCGACGTTATGGCGACCGGCCAGTTTCTTTCCCACCGCCTTTGCCGCCTGATCGGCCACGAACACGAAGATTCTGAAATTTATACCGTGCAATACCTTTTGCAGGACATGACGGCCCTGCGCCGCTACATGGATGAATTCGCCCCAAGGCTCCAGCAGGAACACAAAGACCGCTACGACGGAAAATACGCCGCGTTCCGGACCGTCATGGAAGTTATTGAGGATGAGGGCTTTGGTGGTGGTATTTGATATAAGATTGACGATTACATGATATTTGATTTTTGA
>JBGAJY010000293.1:0-5369 GCA_044224705.1 Saprospiraceae bacterium | reverse complement strand
TGGCGAATCTTTTTTGGCCCCACAGTCTGGTAAACGCCTGGGTTATAACCGCCCCAAAGCGCCTGCCAGGGAGGTAAAAACAAACGGGAAGCCGACCCAAACCCATTCCGGCTTAAAAAACAAAATGGCGAGCGTGGCCACTGTGCTGATCAAAAATACAAGCCAGTCACGGCCGGAGTTTTGGGTGTATTCTTCGTTCTTTTTCATGTGCAATTCCGTTTTTGATTCTTGCTGGCAAAGGTAAAAACCTTTCCAGCAAACGGGATGCGCTTTTCGGGGAATTTGGAGAACCTCCAAACAATGGCGTTTCTTTGTGGCAAAATTCGGGTTTGATGTTTGGTGTTTCGGATACGAGATCCCAAACAGCAAACACAAACACCCAACACGACAAACAGCCATGATTCAGGTTTTTGTGACAGGAGGCACCTTCGACAAAGAGTACAATTATCTCACCGGGGAATTATTTTTTAAAGACACCCATGTCAATGAGATGTTTGACCGTGGTCGCTCGGAAGTCGAACTCGACGTCAAAACCCTGATGATGATCGATTCGCTGGAAATGCGGGAGGAAGACATGGCGATCATCATCTACAATTGCCGTAAAACGCCTTCCGACCGTATCCTGCTGACCCACGGCACCGACCGGATGGTGAATACTGCACGGCTCCTGGCCGAGGCGAACATCGAGGGCAAAACCATCGTGCTCACCGGCGCCATGATCCCCTATGCATTCGGAACCTCTTCCGACGGTTTTTTTAACCTGGGCAGCGCCCTGGCTTTTGTACAGGTATTGCCGCCCGGCGTTTATGTGGTCATGAACGGACGGTATTTTAAGTGGAACCGCGTTCGGAAAAACCGCCAGACAGGTACATTTGAAGAGCTCCCCGCGGAAGAATATTCCAGCGAAGCCGAGGGGGTGTAACGGCAGGTGGAAATCGGCTACAAGCCCTTTTCCAGAAATTCCAGGCGGCCGCCAAAAAGAATCATGTACAGCAGAGCCGCTGCCACAGGCGCTACAATGCTCAGCCCCATGATCCAGAAATACTTCCTCGGGACCTTGGACCGTTCAATCCACTCCGCCATCAGCGCGATGAGCAGCACGGCGAATACGATAGCAGTCAACACCAGCGTTAAAAGCGTCGCGAGGTAGTCGTTCAGGAGCCACAAACTGAGCCAGGCGACGATTTCCAGCAAAAAAATTTCCAGGAGCGAAAGACGGATGTTGAGCATCTGTGGATGATTTTCCAAACAAAACAAAACTATGCGAACGAGATTCTCCCTGTGGATCGTGCTGGCCTTAGGTTGCGCCGGCCCATCCCTTTTTGGACAGTTTACACCGGCCAATAACGAAGAAGAATTTGAACGGCAATATCAGGAACGAATCAAAAAGGACATCCTGAATGGCGTCTATATCCCTAAAAATCTCGACGATGCCTTCGCCCAGCTCAACAAACTGATTTCTCCGGAATCGCAAGCTGTGATCAAAGCTATCCCGGAAGACAGCGTGTGCATCCTCCTGCACCGCCGCCTGGGCCAGTGGATGATCATGAACTGGGGATTTTATGAAGGCTCGCGTTTGTCGCACTACCTGCGTTCGGCGGGAATCACTTACCCGGATGACATGGCTGATTTCCTGCTCCTGGCCTACCACCGCCATTTAAATGGCCAACCTGTGAATATCAAGGATTTGGCGGTCAGCTTCCGCGAAAGGCGCAAAAAGGAATACCAGGAGGAACAAAAGAGCCTGCCCGTTATTCATGAGGAAAAAAGAAAGCGACCTCGCGAATGATCAGGCCCGCGCTGCCTCCGGCCATTCTTGCTCGGGTAACAGATGCACCCCAAGGAAATCACCGATCTTTTTTTTCAACTGCTCTCCTTCGATCAGGAACCCGTCGTGCCCGTAGGGCGAATCGATGAGTTCCAGCCGCGCATTAGGAATATGAGCGGCGAGAAAAATCTGCTCGTCCACGGGAAAAAGGATGTCCGATTGAATGCCCACCACGAGTGTTTCCACGCGAATGCCTTGCAAAACAGCCTCCGATCCGCCACGCCCGCGTCCGACGTGGTGACTGTCCATGCTCTTCGTGAGGGACCAGTAGGCCTGCGCCGTGAAGCGCCGGCTCAGTTTCAGGCCCTGATATTGCTGATATGTGGTAGCGCGAAACCCCTCCAGTTTTTCGTCAGGATCGTACTGCGCCCGGGTGTAGGTCGGGTAGTTGCGGTACGAGAGCAAGGCAATCGAGCGCGCGGCTTCAAGCCCGGCCCTTCCCGCATCAGGCTGATCGCTCCACAGGGTAGGGTCGGCGCGCAGCGCCATGCGCTGGCTTTCATTAAAAGCGATGCCCCAGGGAGAATGCTGCGCATTGGTGGCGATCAGGGTGATTTTTTCAAACAAATCAGGCTCCTGAACCGCCCATTCGAGGATTTGCTGACCGCCCATGCTGCCGCCCACCCCGAGGTGGATGCGCCGGATACCCAATTCCCTTTGCAAAATCTGGTGCGAGCGCACGATGTCGCGCACGCTGATCAGAGGCCAGTCGCGACCATAGGGACGCCCGGTGTGCGGATGGAGACTGCCTGGGTTCGTGGCGCCGTAACAGGAACCGAGCATATTGGCGCACACGATGAAATACCGCCGAGGGTCGAACAGTTTGCCGGGGCCGACCATGCCGTCCCACCACTCGGCCGGGTCGGCGTTGGCGGTGAGGGCATGGGCGATCCAGACCACGTTGGAGCGCTCGCGGTTCAGCGTCCCGTGAACGGTGTAAGCGATTTCCAGTTCGGGCAGCACAGCGCCGCATTCGAGCGGGAAGGGTTGGTATATTTTTAGAAATTTCACCTTGTGAGAGCAATGAGTGATGAGTGATGAGTGATGAGTGATAAGTGATAAGTTTTTCCGAACCGTGTATTTTTTGTCCTCCCGAAGGGACCTAACCAAACACAACTTCTTGATATGCTCCTCAAAAGGGGCGGTCCTTAAGCCCTTTCAGGATGACAAAAAATACGCGGTTCGGAAAAACTCATCACTCATCGCTCATCACTAATTCAGGCCAGTTCAAATGCCGGAACCTGCGCAAAAGCCTGTTCCAGATCGGAAATGATGTCGTCGATGTGTTCGATGCCGGCGGAGATGCGCAGGAGGGTGGGGGTGACACCGCTGGCGAGTTGCTCCGCATCGGTCAGCTGCTGGTGCGTGGTGGCCGAGGGCTGGATGATCAGCGTTTTGGCATCGCCCACGTTGGCCAGGTGGCTCACGAGTTTCAGGTTGTCGACAAATCGCGTCGCGTGCCCCTTGTCGCCTTTTATGGTAAAGGATAATACCCCGCCGAAGCCGTTGCGCAGGTACTTTTTGGCGAGTTCGTGGTACGGGCTGCTGCTCAGTCCGGGGTAGTTGACCTGCTCCACTTTCGGATGTTGTTCGAGCCATTTGGCCAGCGCGAGCGCGTTGTCGACGGTGCGTTGCACGCGCAGACTGAGCGTTTCGAGGCCCTGAATGAGCAAAAACGAATTGAAAGGGCTGATGGCGGGGCCGTAGTCGCGCAGCCCTTCGACGCGGGCGCGGATGATGAACTGGATGTTCCCGAACGGTCCTTTGGCGCCGAAAACATCGTTGAACACCAGACCGTGGTAGCCTTCGGAGGGCTCGGTGAATTGTGGAAATTTGCCGTTGCCCCAGTCGAAATTGCCGCCATCGACGATCACGCCGCCGATGCTCGTGCCATGCCCGCCGATCCATTTGGTGGCCGAAGCTACCACGACATTGGCGCCGTGTTCGAGCGGACGGAAGAGGTAGCCGCCGGCCCCGAAGGTATTGTCGACGATCAGCGGGATGTTGTAGTTTTTGGCCACCTGGGCGATGGCTTCAAAATCGGGCACGTTGAAGCGCGGGTTGCCGATCGTTTCGAGGTAAATCGCCTTGGTGCTTGAATCGATCAGGTTTTCAAAGCTCTCGGGCTGGTCGTCATCCGTGAAGCGCGCTTCTATGCCGAGGCGTTTGAACTGGACTTTGAACTGATTGTAGGTGCCGCCGTACAGGTTGCTGGTGGTCACGAAGTTGTCGCCTACGCCGAGGATATTGGTGATGGCCAGGAACTGCGCCGCCTGTCCGCTGGCCACGGCGAGAGCCGCCACACCGCCTTCGAGGGCTGCGATGCGCTGCTCGAACACGTCGGTCGTGGGATTCATGATTCGGGTATAAATATTGCCGAATTGTTTCAGTGCGAAGAGATTAGCGCCGTGTTCGGAGTCGTTGAAGACGTAGGAGGTCGTCTGGTAAAGCGGCACCGCGCGGCTGTTGGTAGCGGAATCGGGGCTTTGGCCGGCGTGGAGTTGGAGTGTTTCGAAACGATAGTTGGACATATAATGATGAATGATGAATGATAAGTGATGAATGGACAAAGGGATAGGGCGCTCTCAGGCGACGCATGTGCCTGGGCGTGGTGGTTGCAGCGAAAAAATGGAGAATAGAAAGGGGGAAAATGCGTAGTTGCCCTTGCGCGGGCACCGGGAAGAAAAGCGATCGGACGCGTATGCGTCATCTTCGGCTTCAGCGATCAGAAGTCGCGGAAAGTCGAAGCCGCTTTACCGGTGGCGCCGGGCTTCAACAGCAACAACAAATCATCATCGGACGACAACAGGTCGTCGACGGAATGCTCATTCGAAAAAACAGGGAAGATCGGGACTCCGAGTCGGTCCCGCTGGGGATTGGGTGGATGCGCTGTTGGGCATGGTTGCTGATTTTTATAGTTCCAACTTTGTTGGCAGGCTTTGGCACCACGCCTTTGGGTAGGTTGCCAGGGCATCACAGAGCCTGTTCTCTCCGCCCTTTCGGTATAAAAATCAACGCTCGGAGGAGCGTTGATGGGGCAAAGATAATTGGGGTGAATCCGGATTTGCAAGACGGGGTGCATTACTTGACCAGTACTTAACGCTTTCTTAACTTTTGGACCGTATTTTGCTTTGCTTCCCCTTGCACTGACGAAACTTTTTACTTTTGCCGCCGTTTTTAGCCCCTCACACAAAACTTGAAAACCTGCCCAACCGATATATGGCGAAAAAGCTGCTCATCGTAGAATCTCCCGCAAAAGCGAAAACCATCGAGAAATATCTCGGTGGCGACTTCGCCGTAAAATCATCCTACGGCCACATCCGCGACCTTGAAAAAGGCAACGACCTGGGCGTAGATGTCGATAATGGCTACAAGCCCAATTACGTCGTCCCAGCGGATAAGTACAAGACTGTCAAGGAGTTGAAAGAAGCGGCCAACCGCTCCGAAGAAGTCTGGCTCGCGACTGACGAAGACCGCGAGGGCGAAGCAATTTCCTGGCACCTTTGTCAGGTTTTGGGCCTCGACGAGCGGACCACCAAGC
>JBGAJY010000027.1:0-39004 GCA_044224705.1 Saprospiraceae bacterium | reverse complement strand
ACCCTCACGGTGAACGACGCCCAGGCCCCTTCGCTCAGCTGCCCCGGCAACCAAACCCGCAATGCAAATACGGGCATTTGCACTTATACGGCCGTAGGCACGGAATTCAATCCCACGACTTTTGGCGACAACTGCCCCGGTGTGAATATCGCTTACGTGCTCACGGGCGCTACGAGCGGCAGCGGCACGGCGACGCTGGCGGGAAAAGTTTTGAACAAAGGTTTGACGACCGTCACCTGGACGGCCACCGACGCGGCCAACAACACGGCTTCCTGTTCCTTTACCGTGGATGTGAAGGACGCCCAGGCCCCCGGTATCATTTGTCCGTTCAACCAAACCCGCAACACCGACCTCAACCTGTGCTCCTACGCGGCCGTGGGTGCAGAGTTCAACCCCATCGCCATCGGGGATAACTGTTCGGGTACGGTGGGCATATCCTATACCCTGACGGGCGTCACCACCGGCACAGGGCCGGCGACGCTGGCCGGCAAAGTGTTCAACAAAGGCCTTACAACAGTCAAATGGACGGCCACCGACGCGGCCAACAACACCGCGAGCTGCACCTTCACCGTGGACATAAAAGACAGCCAGCCGCCCAAATTCACCATGTGCCCGCCGGTAGCCGTTTACAACGTCAACATGACGCCCGGATGCACCATCACAATCCCTAATTTAGTCAACCTCGCCAATGCCGCCGCGACAGACAACTGCCCCGGCCTCACCAAAACGCAGCTGCCCGCAGCGGGAACAGTCATGACCGTCACGCACAACCAAAACGTCAGCGTAGTCATCACGGCCAAAGACGCAGCCGGCAACACGGCCACCTGCAACCGCATCGTGAAAGCCAAGGACGTCACATTACCCACAATCACGACTTGTCCGCCGAATCGCACCGTCTCGCTCTCGCCGGATTGTAAAATTACAGTGCCGGATATGCGCGCCGAGCTGGTTGCCACCGATTGCAGCCTGCCGCTCACGGTAACACAAAACCCGGTGCAGGGCACGGTGCTGCCCAGCGATGCAGGGGATGTATTTAATGTAATAATGACGGTGACGGATGCGGCGGGGAATGCAAAGACTTGTACGGTGGTGCTGACGGCGGAGTTTCGGTATTTTGCCTATATCCCCTTAAATAACAACACGTTAAAAGTCATCAACACCAGTTCCAACACCGTCGTCGCCACGGTGCCGGGAATCAGCACGGGACCGGACGGAGCCTGCGTGTATGACAAATGGGTCTACGTGGCCGCGGACCCCGATAAAGTCAGGGTGATCGACGGCACGACCAATACGCTCGCGGCCACGATTACCGTAGGGAATTACCCTTTAGGTATCTGTGTAAGCCCGGATGGCAGCCGCGTTTATGTCACGAATATCGGTTCCAATACAGTTTCCGTGATCAATACGACGACCAATGCGGTCATTGCGACCATCGGATTAGGGAATAATGCATACCCCTTGGGCATTTGTGTCAGTCCCGATGGCAGCCGTGTTTATGCCGTCAGAAATAATTATAACAATGTTGCAGTGATCAATACCGCGACCAATGCTGTGATTGCCAATGTAGGCGTGGGCTCATTTCCCAAAGGCATTTGTGTAAGCCCGAACGGCACTCGGGTTTACGTGGCAAACCATACTTCAACCAATATCTCGGTGATCAACACTTCTACCAACGCGGTTTTGACGATTCCGGTTGGATTGTATTGTAATAACGTCTGCATAACCCCCAATGGCAACTATCTGTACGTCACCACCCAGCAAGGCTCCGTCGTCGTGATCAACACGACAACACTTGTGGTTGTAGCGAACGTGCCGGTGCCGGGAGGCAATGGCGCTGGCATCAGTGTCACGCCGGACGGAAATTACGTCTATGTTCAGTGTTTTTATTGCAACGATATCAGTGTGATCAGTACCGCCACGAATACGGTGGTGGCGACCATACCGACAGGAGCCAGCCATGAAGTGTTCGGCAACTTCATCGGCGGCCCCCTCTGCCTCTACGGCAACAACCAGCCCCCGCCTTCCGGCCCCGATGAAGCCACACCCGCTAGCGAAGAACCGCTTGCCATGGAAAGAACGTTGCTCTTGTCCGGGTTCCGCGCCATGCCCAACCCCTTCACCGACGAACTCAGCATTGCTTTCGACCTCGAAGCGCCAGCCCGGACGCAAGTGGTCCTGACGGACATAACTGGCCGGCTTGTATATTTTGAAAAAGACAACTGGCTCGATGCGGGCCCGCAAAGCTTCGTTTGGAACACTGAAGACCTGCCCGGGGGAGCTTACGTGGTCGGCCTGAAAGTGGAAGGCAAGGCCTGGACGTAACGCAAGGTGATGCTGATCCGGTAATACATACGATTCATGTTTACCAAATTTCATCGTTTTCTTACCGGGTATCAGATGTAGATAACCAGTCGTCATTTCGACTTTCCTCCCGGTTAGCAGTCCTGCAAATTTGATCTTGTCAATCGGGTAACAAACAACCGGAGCCGCGGATTTTTAGGTGTGCTATCCAGGCAGCCCGGTCATGTCAAGATATAAAAAACCCGCCTGTAGGGGGCGTTAAACTACCTTCGGGCCGCTTCACGGAAACTTGTTTCCTGTTGCGGCCCGATTTTTTACCTGCTCCACTTCAATCTGCCATTTTGAAAATGTTCACCGCTCCGATCTCCCAAAACGCAGCAATTCTGGTCCTTTTCTTACTGTCCGTCGCTTCGCCCGGCGTCCTGCAAAGCCAGACCGACACCTTGCCCGCCGGCTTCACCCAACTGCTGGTCCGCGCCAAACTGGAATTCATCCGCCCCGAAGGCATGGCGCCCACTCCTTGCGTGGACAACGTTCAGATGAACTACGAATATGCCCTGAAACTCCCGGAGCACAACTTCGAAGTGCGCTACGCTATCCGCCCGATGGACAGCCTGCTGGTCGATTTTGAAGACCGGGTAAAGGAAGGCTCGACAATGGTCGATCCCAATAAATTGAGCGTCAGCCTTTTCCAGGCCACCTTGTTGAACATCGGCCTCGGCGGTCCGGCCAGCGGCGAGCTGCCCGACATCTCCTATTTCGACAAGGACGCCGTGCGCGAAGAGTTCGGCGCCGATTGGGGCGCGGTGGCTTTCGTACAGCCCGGTCCGGAATTCGGCGGCGCCACCTTCAAATATTGCCTCAGCGTGATCATCCACAAGGATTTTGTCGGCGACGCTTACTTTTTTTATGTGTCCGACAACAGGGAATACATGAGCGATTGGGTGGATATCGCCTTTCATTCCTTGAAGTTCAGCGATTAATGGCACCAGAGTCAGCTCCTGCTCCCTTTTGCCGGGCAAACCGGAGATTGATTAATTTTACCCGACGTTCGACAGCAGAACGGCCTGCCGATGCCTCGCTTTTTCGTACATTTTTTCTTCCCGGTTTTCCTTTTACTGGCTTGCCACTTGCCTGCCCAACACCCTGCCTGGCAGAATTATACCATTAACGAAGGCCTGCCCAGCAACGACATTTATTGCCTCCGGCAGGACAGCCGCGGCTTTCTCTGGATCGCCTCGAACCAGGGTATTTGCTATTTCAACGGTTATGAATTCAAATTCCCCGTCGATACCAGCGTGGTAGCGGGCAGTTCAGCTTTTCATTTTTTGGAAGATTCGAAGGGCCGGATGTGGTTTTTTCACCTCCCGGCTTCCCTCTGGCTGGTTGAGAACGACACTGTGCGTCCCTGGGAGCACAATGCGTTGCTCCGGTCTTACCACGACAAGTTTGTCTACACGGGGCATTACGTCGTGGAGCCCGGTGGGAGTGTTTGGATGGCGATTGATCAGCTGGGTTACCTGGTGGTTGCGCCGGATGGCGCCAGCCATTTTACGAGGGCCCTGCATAAAACGGCGTTTAGTTTTACCGAAGTAAACGGGGTGTTGCTGGACGTATCGGAGGCGAATTCTGCCGACGAAGCCCGTGAAAACCGGATGCTGAAAACGGGCCGAACCGCCGAAATCTATCGCTGGCAAGGCGAGGAGGCCGTTTCTCTGGGCCGTTTCCCATTGAACAACGTCGGGAAAGGTGTCCCGCTACGGGTTTGGCGCCTGCGCAACGGCGATTTTATTTTCTGTTGTTTACAAACTTTCTACCTCGTGCACGACAACCGGCTGGTCTGGACGGGCCAGAAGGATGTATATGCCGAAGAAATAGTGGAAGACGAGGACGGCGCGCTCCTGCTTTGCTCCGTAGCCGAAGGCACCAGCGGCCTGCTTCGTTACCCCTCGATGCAGCATTTTCAACGTGATGAATTTGTCAACCTGCTCCCCGGCCACGAAGTGATGACCGTGATGCGCGACCGGGAAGGCGGCTGGTGGGCAGGTACCCGCGACGCTGGTATTTATTACTGTAAAAACCCCAGGCTGGATATTTATGACGAATCCACCGGGTTGCCGTCCGGCAACGTGCAACGGCTGGCTTCGGACGGCAGCAATACCTTCGCCGGGCTGCGGCCCTTCGATATTTGTGCCATTCCTTCCGGAGGAGGCCCCCCGCGGGTGCTGCCCTGGCCGCCGGGCACCGATTTCAAGGAATTGACCGAGTTGCGATTCGATACCCTCACCGGCCGATTGTGGTGCGGCGCCGACCTGTGTTTTTGGGACCACAAACGCTGGACTTTCACCGGCAGATCCTTCGACCTGTCCGACAGCCCGCTCAACAGCGTGTCGGCGCAAAACATCACTCCTGATCCCAGCGCTTCGCTCTGGTGGGTAGACTACCGCTACGCCATCGCTTCCGTGGACCGCCGCACCGGCCTGGCCACCCACTACGCTGAAACCAAGAAACGCATATTTGCCATCGCTGCCGATCCTGGTGGCAGCCTTTGGGCCGCCACTTTAGAAGGGTTGCTGCTCTGGCGGGAGGGACACTTTGAAGCCCGGCCTTTCGATCATCCGGCCTTGCGTTATCAGGCCCGCGATGTGGAAGTGCTGCCTCGTACGGCCGGCGGCGGGCTGGTGGTCGCGTTGCGCGGGGGAGGCCTGCTGATCCGCGATGCCGAAGGACAATTCACACAATTCGGCCACCGCGACGGACTGACGGCCGACCATATCAGCCACCTCGAAGTGAGTGCCGACGGTGAAATTTTCGCCTGTTCCAATGCTGGTTTGAACCGGCTGAGCCGTCAGAGCGACGGAACATGGCGCCTCCAAACCATTACCATCAAACACGGATTGCCCTCCAACCAGGTGAACGACGTGGTGCTGGTGGGGCAGGAACTTTGGGTGGCTACCGATCGCGGCGTGGCACGTTTCAGATCGATGCCCGCTTCCGCTCCAATGCCGCCACCGCTGTTGGAAGGGTTCCGGGTGAACAACCGCAACCTCGTTTTTTCCAAAAACCTGCGCCTTCCGTACGATCAGAACAACCTCTTGTTTCGATTTTATGCCCTGCATTTCCGTTCGGGCGGCGACATCCCATATCGGTACCGGCTGCTGGGCGCCGACACGGTCTATTCGTACACCCGCACCCGGGAGGTCAATTTTGCCGCCTTGCGCCCGGGTCATTATACCTTCGAAGTGCAGGCACAAAATGAAGACGGTCAATGGAGTGAGCCAGCCAAATGGACCTTCGAGATTTGTCCGGCCTGGTGGAATACGGGGTGGTTTCGCCTCCTCGCCGCCGCCGCCCTGACGACCGGTTTGTGGCTCTGGTTCCGGAACCGGCTGCGGGCAGCCCGTCAGGAAGGAGAATTGAGGGAAAAAGTGCGCGACCTTCAAACCGCCGCTTTGCGCGCTCAGATGAATCCGCATTTCATTTTCAACTGCCTGTCGAGCATCCAGCATTTTATCGTGAACAACGACGCGGCGGCAGCTACGCGCTATTTGTCTCGCTTTGCGAGGTTGGTCCGGCTGGCCCTGCACGGTTCGCTCGACGGTGCGCACGCCCTGGCCGATGAAGTGGAAATGCTGGAGAATTACCTGTCGCTGGAACAGCTTCGCTTCCGCGGCAAATTCAATTTCAATATCCGGGTGGAACCGGGACTCGATTTGCACGACGTGCAGCTACCGCCCATGCTCGTGCAGCCTTTTGTGGAAAATGCCATCCTGCACGGCATGAAAAACAAGGAAAATGACGGACTGATCACCGTGGATTTTGCATTGGAAGGAAAAGACCTTGTCGTTGCGGTCAGCGACAACGGACCGGGTTTTGATCCGGAAAACAAAAGCAATGAAACCAGCCCGCTGGATGGCAGTAACCACAAGTCGGTGGGGATGGTGCTCACCCGCAACCGGCTGGAATTGTTGGGAGGAAAAGACACCGCGCCGCCTTTTATCCGCGAATCGCTACTGGACGAAGAGGGTAATCGGGCCGGGGCGCGGGTAACGCTGCGAATTCCCGTTGAGTAATTACGGAGGTACGGTTTTTAACCACGGAGACACGGAGACATGGAGTTTTTTTATCAAACTCTCCGTGTTTCAGTGTCTCCGTGGTTAAAAAACCTCATTTCAGCAACTCATACTTGTACGACACCCGCTCGATCTTCGGATTGCCCGCTGCATCCACGTTTTTGAAAATGATATCGATGTCGATGGTCTCGGACTCGTCTTTTTCCTTGCTGTCAAAAATGACATCGAGGCGCCCTTTCTGGCCGGGAGCGATTACGCCGCGCGGGTAGTCCACCGTGGTGCAGTCGCAGGCCGAGACGGCTTCGATTTGCACATTTTCCATGCCGGGGTTGGTGAATTCGAAGAACATGGTCCGCTTTTCACCTTTTTTCACTGAGCCGAGTTCAACCAGTTTTTTATCCCAGCTGACGAACGCCTGAGGGGTGGGCGAAGGGCTTTGGGCTTTCTGAACGGTGTTGCAGGACAACAAAATTCCGAAGGACAAGAGGAAAAGCAGGGAACGGGATTTCATACCGTAAGTATTTGTTTTTCAGTTGTTTGTAAAATAAAATGATCAGGCAATTTTCTTTCCTCGCATGGCGTCGCGGATGTTCGCATCGAGCGCACGGTGGGCGAGGGGAGTGGTGTAGGCGTTCAGTTTTTCGATGGCGCGGTGTATGACGTCCTTGTCGTTGCCTTCCGCTGCCTGGCGCAATTCGTTTAACAAAGCATTTGTAGTCGCCTGCTCCTGCGGCGTGAAAATCGCCTCGTTCTGGCGCAGAAATTTGTCGCCCGCGAGCAGGAGGTTGTTGGCTTCATTGCGGGCTTCCAGCAGGCCTCGCACGGCATGGTCGCTTTGTGCGTGAGCGATGCTGTCGAGCAGCATACGCCCCATGTCCTCTTCGCTGATGCCGTAAGTGGGCCGGATTTCGATCTGTTGTTCGAGGCCGGAACGCAGTTCGCGGGCCCGCACGGTGAGGATGCCGTCGGCGTTCAGGATAAACTGGATGTCGATTTTTGGCAGGCCCGCGGGCATGGGCGGGATATCGCGCAGGATGAATTCTCCGAGTTTACGGTTGTGCTCCACCAGGTCGCGCTCGCCCTGGAACACGCTGATTTTCAGGTTTTTCTGTCCATCTACGCTGGTAGTGTACTGGCGACCGGCTTTGCCGGGCACTTTCGAATTGCGCGGAATGATGGTGTCCATCAGTCCGCCGACGGTCTCGATGCCCAGCGAAAGCGGGGTGACGTCGAGCAACAGCAGGTCTTTCTGGTTGCCGGCGAGCACGTCGGCCTGGATGGCGGCGCCGAGCGCCACGACTTCGTCAGGATTGATGTCGTTGAACACCGGCCGGCCGAAGAGTTGGGCGACCGTTTGTTGCACCAGCGGAACACGGGTACTGCCACCCACCATCACGACTTTATCTACTTGTCCGGGCTGAAGTTTGGCGTCTTGCAAGGCACGGCGGCAGCAGTCGATCGTACGCTGCACGAGGGGTTGGATGAGGGCCTCAAATTCATTTCGGGTGATGGAAAGGGAGCGGCCAAATATTTCAGTATCAAATATTTCCGTTTGGGAAAGTGCCTTTTTGGCCAATTCTGCCTGCAAACGAATGGCTTGCGAAAATTCTTTCTCCTCAGTCAGAATTTCCCGACCAATATTTAATTTTTGAAGCCAAAAATCCACGATTGCGTGGTCGAAATCATCTCCGCCGAGGAAGGTGTCGCCGTGGGTAGCCAGCACTTCGAACACACCGTCCTGAATTTGCAGCAGGGAAATATCGAAGGTGCCGCCGCCGAGGTCGAACACCGCGATGGTTTCAGACTCGTTTTTATCCAGACCGTAGGCCAGAGCGGCGGCCGTGGGTTCGTTCACGATGCGCAGCACGTCGAGCCCGGCGAGTTTGCCGGCATCGCGGGTGGCCTGGCGTTGGTTGTCGTTGAAATAGGCAGGGACGGTGATGACGGCTTTCGTGACGGTGGCGCCCAATTCGCGTTCGGTGAGCGTTTTCAGTTCGCGGAGGATGAGGCTGCTGAGCTCGACGGGGGTGTAAAATCGGTCCTTGACCCGGATTTTCACCAGGGCGTCTTCATCGTCGTCAATGATCTGATAGCCGAAAAAACCCTGGATGCCTTGTACGTCGCGGAAAGATTTGCCCATGAGGCGTTTGACCGAAAAAATGGTATTCGCCGGATCGGTCACGAGTTTGGCTTTGGCGGCGTCGCCCACCAGAACTTCCTCGTTTTCAGCAAAATGTATGATCGACGGCACCAGCGTATTCCGCTGATCCGGTCCTTTGACGCACACCGGCGCGCCGTTTTTCATATAGGCAACCAGGCTGTTGGTGGTGCCCAGGTCGATGCCGATGATGAGTTCGGGGGCTTCGTTTTCGAGGCTTCCGTCTTTAAGATTGATGGGTATGATGGCCATATTGCATGAAGCCGGTGCGAGGCACTGGCAATGTTGTCGCAGAATAAGATTCCGTTTGTCGGGGCGCAAAAGTAAACACACCAAAAATTTATTGGTTTTCCTGATTCATAAAACGAGCCTACTTTTACCCGCATCACGGCTGCGGCCAACCATCCCTGTCAAAAAATGCGCGATTTCTTCGTTTCCAAATCCAACCGGCTCTGGCTGGTACTGTCCGGATTTTTTCTGACCAATGCCCTCGTGGCCGAATTCATGGGCGTCAAGTTGTTTTCCCTGGAAAAAACCCTGGGTTATCAGGAGGTCAGCTGGTCGATGCTGGGCCAATCGGGACTCTCGTTTACGCTCACGGCCGGCGTGTTGCTGTGGCCGGCGGTGTTTGTGATGACCGACATCATCAACGAGTACTTTGGCCGCCGGGGCGTGAAAATGCTCTCCTACATGGCCGCGGGTTTGATTGCCTACGGTTTTATGATGCTCTTTTTCGCGATGAAACTGGTGCCAGCCGACTTCTGGCGTACGTCTCACCTGTCGAGCCCGAATGTATCGGATCAGGTCAAAGCCGCGGTCACGGATTTCGACGCGGCGTACCAGCTGGTGTTCGGGCAAAGCCTGTGGATCATTGCCGGTTCGCTCACGGCATTTTTGGTTGGGCAGGTGATCGACGTGAGCACCTTCCACTGGATCAAAAGCCGCACCGGGGAGAAAAAGATCTGGCTGCGTTCCACCGGCAGCACGATGGTGTCCCAGTTCATCGACAGTTTCGTGGTGATATTTATCGCTTTTTACATCGGTGCGGGCTGGACTTTTCCAAGAGTACTCGCCATTTCCATCATGAGCTACATTTACAAAGGCAGCATGGCCGTGGCGCTGACACCGGTGATGTATGCCGTGCACGGGCTGATAGAGCGGTATTTGGGGCACGATTTGGCGAAGGAAATGAAAGCGGCGGCGCAGCGGTGATTGGTTTCACGCAGAGGTTTGTTTCGCGCAGACGTTCGCAGATGTTTCCGCAGACGTACGCAGAAAAAAGTACACGAAACGTGTTTCTGCGTACGTCTGCGGAAACATCTGCGAACGTCTGCGCGAAACAAACATCTGCGCGAAACTACAGCACATGCGGAAAATGCTCCTTCGACAGTTTCATCTCTAAGCCTTTGAGAATCAGCCCGGCCACCTCGTCGGGTGTGCGGCTGCCGGTGTCCACCACGAGGTCGAAATTGTCCAGATTGGTACTGTCGGCGCCGTATTTTTTCAGGAAACGCTCGTTTTCGCTCTGTTTGCGCGCCAGGATTTTCGGAATGGCATCCTCGATGCTGGCGTATTGCTCGCTGCTGCGGTTGGGATCGGACAGAATGCGGGTGGCGGCCAGGCGCACGTCGATTTTCAAAAACACTTTGAACGATTCGGGCAGAAAAAACCAGGCCATGCGGCTGTCGACGACGTAGCCTTCGGGTTTTTTACCGAGTTCGGCGAAAATGCCGTCGATACGCTCATCGATGCTCGGATCGACGTCGGCGCGGCGGTTCATTTCGAGGGTGTCGAGGCCGAGTTCTTCTGCTAACTGGCGCTGAATGCGGCCGGTAGAGACATAGGTGAAGCCGGTGCGGTCGCAGAGGATGCGCGACACGGCGCTTTTGCCGCTGCCGAGGTCGCCGGTGATGGTGATTTTTGTGGAGGCCGGAAGGGTGAGCATATTCGTCGTTGAAAAAAGAGTGCGAAAGTAGAAGAATTTCGACCGCTGAAACACGCTTACTTTGGCCGAAAATTTTCCTTCGATGATTCGTCTCACTACTCTGATCCTGCCTTTTCTATTCATTATCAATGGCTTAGCGGCCCAAACCTTTACGGCGCCCGGCGGCCCGATTCCCGACGACGGCACGGTCATCGCCTTCGATCTGCCAGTCAGCGGACTCCCGCAATCCGAAATCGACACTTCGGTTTTTGGCTTGGAAAGCGTTTGTATCAACCTCACCCACACCTGGGACAGCGACCTGTCCATCTCGCTGCAGTCGCCCGACGGTACCATTATTACCCTGTTTTCGGGTCTCGGAGGCGACCTCGACGGCTTCGCCAATACCTGCCTGAGCAGTAACGCGCCAACCTCGATCTACCAGGCGCCGTATCCTTTCACCGGAGAATTCAAACCTTTCGGCGACATGGGCGTGATCAACAACGGCCAGAACCCCAACGGTATCTGGAAACTCATCATCCTCGACACCTACGCCTTCGCGGATGCGGGAACCCTGTTCGACTGGAGCGTCACCTTTGGCGACAATCCCTGCACTTCTTTCCCTTTCGAATCCAGCGACCTGCCGATCATCAAGATCACCACCAACGGCCAACCCATTCCCAACGAACCCAAACTCGACGCGCAAATGACCGTGCTCGACAACGGCCCCGGTCAGCGCAACTTCCTGAATCAGAGCAACTTTGCCTACCAGGGCCCCATCGGCATCGAATTGCACGGCAACAGCACGCAGGGCTTCCCCAAAAAGTCGTTCGACATGGAAATCCGCGATAGCCTGGGTCAGGACACTTCCGTCGCCTTGCTCGGCCTGCCCGAAGGCAGCGACTTTGTGCTGAGCGCCAATTTTTCGGACAAAACCCTGATGCGCAATTCCTTGTCCTACGACCTGGCGCGCCGCCTGGGACAATACGCCTCCCGGACGAGTTTTTGCGAGGTGTTCGTGGACAATACCTACCAGGGCGTTTATTCCTTGACCGAAAAAATCCGCCGCGACAAAGACCGCGTCGATATTCCGAAACTCACGGCCAGCGACACGGCCGGCGTGGAACTGACCGGCGGCTATATCGTGAACATCGACTGGAACGATACCCCCGGCTGGTTTTCGCAATTTTCGCAACCCAACAGCGGTAACCACACATATTTTCAACACGTTTATCCGCGCTGGGACGAGATACTGCCCGTGCAGGCCGACTATATCCGCCGCTACGTCGACAGTTTCGAGGTGGCGCTGGCCAGCCCTGATTTTCAGGATACGACCACGGGCTGGCGGCATTTTGCCGATGAAAAGGCCTTCCTGGATTTCCTTTTTGTCAATGAAATGAGCAAAAACGTGGACGGCTACCGCCTCAGCACTTTTTTCCATAAAGAACGTGACGACAAGGGTGGCAAACTGCGCATGGGGCCCGTCTGGGATTTTGACCTGGCATGGTACAATGCCGATTACTGCGAAGCCTTCAGCACGGCCGGCTGGGCCTACAACATCAACTACGTCTGCGGAGATGCCGGCGTACCGTTTTGGTGGGAAAGACTGTTTCAGGACACGCTTTTTGCCCAAAATATGGCCTGCTACTGGCATAGCCTGCGCGGTACCACCCTGTCCACGGACAGCATTTTTGCTGCCGTCGACTCCATGGCGGCGGTCGTGGCGGAGAGCCAGACGCGGAATTTCCAACAATGGCCCATCCTCGGCGTGTACGTGTGGCCGAATCCTGGGCAGCTGCCCACCACCTATCCCGGAGAGGTGCAAAAAATGAAATCCTGGATCGATGCACGGCTCGACTGGCTCGATTTTGCCTTCGGACAATACACTCCCCAACTCAACCCCGCCTACTCAGCCGAACCGAACGACGCTTTTCACTGGACTTTCTCGGCGGAACAGCAGGGTTTGCAGTACTTCTGGGATTTCGACGACGGCACTACTTCGGACGAAGCCAATCCGGTGCATCAATTCCCCGGAACTGGCACCTACACGGTGCGCCTCACGGTATCCACGGCATTCGGTTGCGCCACTTCTAGTCAGCAAATTCTGCACATCGTCGACGTGGCTACGAACAATCCCGCCAATGAAAGCCCGTTGCGCCTGATGCCCAATCCGGCCGGCGAATCGGTTTGGCTGGAAATGCCGGACGAACTGCCCGATAACTATAAAGTATTTATTTTCAATGGCTTGGGCGAAGCCATTCGTTCGTTTGAGGTTCGGAATAACGAGCGCAGGGTCAAGCTGGACTTGTCCGGGCTGCCTGGCGGCGTGTACCAGGTTGAGGCGCGCAACGGACAGTTTCAGCGCGCGGCCCGCCTGGTGGTGCAACGATAATTGCGTATGAAAAACAAGCACCTCGTATTGCTCTTCCTGGCAGTGCTGGCGGTTGGCTGGCTGGCGCGCAATACGCCGTTTTGGCGCAGCGACCGGCTCGAAACCGGTTTGATCCGGGCGGATTCGGCCCGGATCAACCGCATCCTGATCGGGGCGCCGGGTCAGCCGGAATTGTCGTTCGAGCGCTCGGAATCCGGCTGGTTTGCCACTCAGGAGGGGCGCTCGGCGCCGGTTGCGCAGGCTGTAATGGACACTTTACTGGCTTCGCTGATGCAGATTCGAATGGTGCGGATTGTCAAAACCACTCAACCCGACACCCTTGGACTTGCTGCCGTTGGAGATGTTCGGGTGCATATTTTTGAAAAAAACCAACCCGCCGACTTGTTCCGGCTGGGTAAGGAAGTGATGGAAAACGGTGCGCCGGCGACCTACCTGGCCCTGCCGGGTCATGAAGGCATTTACCTCGTAAAAGGCCATTTGCGATCCGTTTTTTCGAGAAAAATGGCAGAATTCAGGCTAAACACCGCCCTGCAGTTTTCCCCTCAACAGATCAAAGCCATCCGGGTGCTGGATAAAAATGCAGGCGACCAGTTGTGGCTCAAAAACGATTCCCTGCAAACCTGGCTGCATGCGGACACATTGCTCAACTGCCCCGACAACCTTGCCATGGCCTGGCTCCGGCAGTTGTTGCGGCTCAACGGACGGCCTTTTGCCGATGCATTTGACGAAAGCCGAGCGGCCGACCAGCAGGTGGCGGAAATCGTTCTGCTGGATGGGAATACCGCCGTGGAACCGCTTACCCTGCGCATATTTTATATCGTACCCCCCGAATTACCGGAGGACCTGAGCCAGATTCGCTCACGAAGAGCGGCCCTATCGCCCTGGGTATTTCATTCCTCCCAAAACCCCGACAACTACTTCGCCCTCGAAGATTCCGCGCTGGCGAAATTGTTGTGCCGCGGCTTGGTCCGAGACCTGCCAACCCCCAACCACCACTAATTTTTGATCATGCAAATACGTCACGAAAAGGTCGCCGGCTGGGCCAATTACCCGGTACTGAAAGCCGAGCTGGCCACGCCGGAAAACCGCTCCGAACTGGCGGAATACCTGCGCGTCACCCCGCGCTGCATTGCCAGAGGCAACGGTAAAAGCTACGGCGACGCTTCGCTCTCGCCCCAAATCGCCTCGATGCTCGAATTTCGAAAAATTCTGCATTTTAATGAAAATGAAGGGATTATGGAATGCGAATCAGGCGTGTTGCTGGCCGATTTGCTGCCGCTGATGGTGCCGGCTGGCTGGTTTTTTCACGTGACTCCGGGCATCAAGGCCATTACCGTCGGGGGCGCCATCGCCAGCGACGTGCATGGAAAAAACCACCCGGTCGCCGGTTGTTTCTCCAACTGGCTGATTTCTTTCGAACTGATGACCGCCGACGGCACCGTGCTCCGCTGCTCCCGGGAAGAAAACGCCAATTTGTTCTGGCAAACCTGCGGAGGCATGGGCTGGACCGGCATGATCCTCTCCGCGCGATTCCGGCTGCGCAGGATCAGTACGACTCAAATGCGGCAAAAAACCGTTCGGGCAGGCGACTTTGAGTCGATTTGGCGCGCTTTTGACGACAACAGGCACTGGCCGTACGCGGCGGGCTGGGTGGATGGCCTGTCGGCCCGCCATCGGGGGGCGGCTTTTTTTGCAGAACACCTTGAAAACGACAGCATTGAAGCCAACCTGGAATATTCGCCGCCCGGACCCCGAAATATCAGCTACTTCGCCCCTTCGGGACTGTTGAACCCCCTGACGACCCGGGTACACAACGCTTTTTACAGCCGTAAAAACAAGTCGGGAGAAAAGATCACCGACCTTGAATCCTACTTTTATCCGCTCGACCGGCTGCAAAACTGGAACCGTTTGTATGGCCGGAGAGGATTTGTGCAGTATCAGTTTTGTCTTCCTGAACCTGCGGCCTTCGACGGACTGATCCGGGTGCTCGACACCATTCGGGAATGCCGGCAGGCCCCGTTTTTAACTGTGTTGAAACGGCACGGCGAGCGGCCGCCCGAGGCCGTTCACTCGTTCCCGATCCGGGGCTGGTCGCTGGCGCTGGATTTTCCGCGAACCATCGGGCTGCCGCGGTTGATTCCCAAACTGGACGACCTGATCCGTCGTTTGGAAGGAAAAATTTACCTCACCAAAGACGCCTGCTCGGCGCCCGATCTTGGTCGCGTCGATCCGGCTTCTTTTGGAGAAGAAAAATTCTGGTCGTTGCTGAAAGGTCGCTTGACCAGTCCGGAATGATCCCTGAGAAACTGCCTATGCGTGTACAATTCGACGAAACCCGCCTCTGGAAAGGGCTGTTTTTCAGCCTGCTGCTCGGCTACTGCCTGGCATATGCGCCGTATGGCACGAACGAAACCGACGGCGGATTTCTCAGCGGACTCGCCTGGCAACTGAGCAGCGGCAAGGCGCTGTACCGCGACGTGTTGTATGTGCGGCCGCCTTTGCCGGTGTGGCTGCGTACGGCCGAAATGGCCATTTTTCCCGAAAATTGGTCTGTTCTCTGTGAACGCTGGCTGTTTTTCGGTAAAGTGGCGCTGTACAGCTGGCTGGCTGCGGCCACCCTGGCCGCCGGCCGCCAAAGCTGGATTCTGGCGGTTTTCGGATTTGTGGTTTCGGTGCACTGTTTCACGCCGATGGCCTGGCATACAGTGGACGGCATCCTGTTTGGAAGCCTGGGTTTTTGGGCCCTGTTCCGCGTGGGCGGGCGCGTGGGTCACTTGCTGGCCGGCGCCGCTATAGCCGCTGCGATGCTGTGCAAACAGTCGTTTTACCCCCTGCCGATCGTATTTGCGGGGCTGATGGTTTTGCAGCGGAAAAAAAACGCTTGGGTTTGGGGTGCGGCTGGGTTGACTGCGATCCTGGCGCTCATTTTCAGCTATTTGTATCAAACCGATGCGCTGGAAGGATTTTTTCAAATGACCCGCGGCGCGGCTTCGGGCAGACAAGCAGTTCAGCACGGCGTGCTGGATTATGTCCGGATCAATCCTTGGGTCGCCGCTGCGAGCGCTGTACTGTTGCCGTTGCCACTTTGGTGTTTGTGGCGCCAGCCCACGGCCCGGCTCCATCGCCTTGGCCTGATCTCCTGGACTTTTTGGCTGGTGTTGCTGGCACAATTTTATCTCAGGGCAATAGGGCTGCGGCAGGACTTTACGGCGCCGTTTGCCCAGGCGCGGGTGCTGTTCGATCTTGCTCTGGCGTACGGTGTTTGGAGGGTTTGGGCAGGGCAGTGGGGCAAGGGTGAAGCCTTGCCTTTTTTTGCCTTGTTGTCGCTGAGTTGGTGCGCCGGGGTGAGTTGGGGCTACAACCTGCCCATTTTGATGGCCACGCCGATGGTGTTTGCGGCAATGGACATTTCGACCCGGCTGTGGTCGGCCAATTATCCGGGCCGCAACGCCGGTTGGCGTTCGGTAGTGGCTTTGGCCGCATTACTGGCGGTGTTCCGCTACGGCTACGAATTTGTGTACCGCGACGGACGCCGCAGCGATATGACGGTTGAGATGGGGAGAATTTTCCCGGCCATGAACGGCATACGCAGCGATACGGCTTCAGCGGCGCTTTACCTTGATCTGCACGATCTGGCAGAACGTTACGGGCCGATGTTCAAAACCTTACCCTCCTTTTCACAGGCTAATTTTTTGACCCGAACGTATCCGCCGCTTCCCCTGGACTGGGTGGTTGGCCGCGAAAGCAACAGGGATAATACCCTGATTATCGAACAGATGAATCGGAACAGGCCTATTTTTTTTATTGAAAAATCATATGACAAAACACGGATAGCGGCCGATACGGAGTTGACTTTTACCCAAAAAGTGTTGTCGGAAGGGAAGTTGCTGGATGAAACCCCGCATTTTTGGGTGGTCCAATTTCCCGCCCGGTAAAAAACCGAAACTACCCATATGCAACAATCCAACTGGCTGGTCCTTTTCGATTTCGACGGCACACTGACCTGGAGTAATTCCCTGCGCGAATACCTGCTCTTTGCTGCGCAATGGGGCCGTCAGCGGGGCCGCGATGGCCGGCGGATCAGGGCCTGGAGGCGTCTGCTGGCAGCGGCGCCCGCCCTGGCCATCCGGCTGCTGGGTTTGCTGCTGTCGGGCCGGTGGTCCAACGGCCGGGCCAAGGAAAGTATGATCGCTTATTTTTTTACCGGAAAAACCCTGGAGGAAATGCGTGCCCTGGGTGAACGGTTTTGCCGTGAGGTGCTGCCCAGTCGGATGCGGCCGCAGGCTATGGACCAATTGCGGGCATATCGGGAGGCCGGGGCAGCCATTGCTGTGGTTTCCGCGTCATTGGATTTGTGGTTGTCGCCGTTTTGTAGCGCAGAGGGCGTCCGGATGATTTGTACCGAAGCGGCTTTTGAAAACGGGCGGTTTACAGGGCGTTTTTCCACGCCGAATTGCAACGGCGCAGAAAAAGGCCGCCGGGTCAAGGCGGCTTACGCGCTCGAAAAATATGATCATATTGTCGCGTACGGCAACTCCCGGGGCGACGCGGCTTTGTTCGAACTGGCTGACGAAGCCTGGTTTTGCCGCCCGAACGGTCATTTTAGAAAAATAAAGGGCTGATCCGGTAGCCCGGAATTTATTCCGGCCTACCGGATGTGACTCAAACGAAGCATTTTTGTCCTTGCATTCATTCCAAAATCGAAACATAACATGAAATATCTTTTTCTTCTGTTCGCTTTCTTTTTGTCTTCCGCGGGGTTTCTCACGGCACAGGAAAACTACCGCGCACCACGCCCTGAAATGGATCCTGTTCAGGCTCAGGCACAGCGGTTTGAAAACCAGGTGCAGCGCCTTCGCGAAGCCTTTAACGCTGGTAATCAGCAAAATGTAATCGCCTTGGAGAGTGATATCCTCACCGGCATGCGTGAAGAAATCGAACGCTCGGAAACGGCTGCCCTACCTCGTTTGGCACGTCAGCGCGCGATTTTCGCCGAGTTTGAACACTTCTCGTTTTACCAGGCCAAACCGGCCGATGCCGAGGCCAAACTGGTCTTGTTACAGGAATTTGCCGGTACCATGAACGCGAAATGAGCCGCTTCCTGATCACCTGTTTATTGCCATTGGCTTTTATGGCCTGCTCCGGTGGCGGTGAACCCGCTGGATTGTCCAAGGCAGGCACTCCGGCTGTACAGGGTGAGAAAACCGTATTCAGAGCAATGCCTGTTGCAGGTTTCAACGACTACTGGTTCCGGGGCAAGGCAGAGATCGCCGTGTACGACGTGACGCAGGACCGCTACGGCGAAATGCGCCCCGCGCAGCAGGTGATGGTATTCGTTACCGAAGATTTTTCGGCCGGCAAACAGGTCAAACTGGACGCGCCCGAACAGGCAGGGACTGACCGCATACCGGTGCTGAAACTCAATGCGATCCGGCGTTTTCACACGGGGATTTATGATTATTCCCTCATGCAGTCGGTTTTTACCCCCCTGGATGCCCTGCATTTTCCGCACACGTTGAAAACCAGCACCACCGTGCAGGATTGGTGCGGGCAGGTGTTTACCCAGTTCAATCTGGCAGGGGAGCAATACCGCGTTCGGGAATTCTCATATTTTGAAAGCGAGGGCGATAAAGACCAGATCCTGCCCGGAGCAGTGCTGGAGGACGAACTGTGGTTGCGTTTGCGGCTCAATCCGGAGTCCATCCCGTCGGGCGACGTCACGGTCCTGCCCGCTGCGTGGTACGCACGACTACAACACCAGCCCTTTCGGGCCCAGCCGGCAAGTATCACAATGGTCCGCGGCCCCGAGGAAAGTGCGCTCCTTCTCGAATACCGCGATATCCCGCGCAAGCTGGTGATCCGTTATGCGACAGCATTTCCGCACCGCATTCAGGGTTGGAAAGAGACCGACGGCGACCGGGAGTCGAGCCGGGGTCAGTTGCAACAGGCCTTCCAATCCGCTTACTGGTCGGAACACGACCACGCGCACGATACCCTGCGCGATTCCCTGAAACTGAATTTTTAGATCGGACTGGGCGGGTTTTCCGAAAATAATTCGGAGATTAGGGAAATTTTAACCAAAAAAATTTTGGTTAAGGCGTTTCAGGACATAGCACCTACTTATTTTCACGCGCAGAAAATCAAACTTTTCCAGGCAACGTTTTTCGTTTTTTCAATTAAATCCTTCCTGACACTAACATGCTACCCTTTGTTCGTCGAATCCTCATCGCCTTCCTGATTGCCGGCACGGCCCTCCCTGTTTCTGCGCAGGATTGCGCCTCGTTTATCATTGAAAACAAAAAAATATCGGGCGTGCAGATTGTCCGAACCGCTTCGCTTACCGTAGTGGTCCGCGGCAGCTACAACTATTCCATTGAGTTTTTTACAGATGAAAAGGGCGTGTTCGCCCGAATGATTTCACAAGGCGGGATCGAATTCAACCAGGACGACCAGGTGGTTTTTGTGGACAATACCGGCCGGGAACAAGCCTATAAGTTTTTCAGTATGGGAGAGGTCGGAACGGGCGCTGTTCCGACGCACAAAAACAATCTTCGCCTCGATCTCGATGCCGTGCAGTGGCTCTCCGAAGCCAACATCACCGGTATCAACCTGGTCAATTTCGTCGATCGTCAGAAATACAAATTCACGATCAATCCGAACAAGCAGACCGAGTTCAAAAACCTCGTTTCCTGCTTCAATTCCACCCTCGACCGCGGCTCGGTAAAAGACACGCCGGGCGCCGCCGTCACCAAACCGGGGCCAGCAACTGCGGGCGCCGGTACTACCCCGGCAGCCGGCGGTACCACTGGCGCCGGTAAAAAAACAGAAGGCAAACCCGCTGCAAACGCCGCCGCCGGCGATGACGAAGTCACAGCCCTTCGCAGCGAACTGGAGAAAACCAAAGAACGCCTGCGCAACGAAATAAAGGCCGAAAAAGACAAGGCGGATGGCATCAAGGCCCAACTCCAGCAGGAAGTCGCTGCGGCCCGCGAGAACGCCAATCAGAAAAAACTGGAGTACGCCAACGAGGTGGTCGAAGCGCGTAAAACCAGTTTGGCCGAGATTCAAAAAGCTCAGGATGAAGCCAAAGCGATAATTGAACAAAACAAAACAAAGGCCGACTCGGCCTCTCTGAAAATTGCGCAAACCGTAGAGGAGGCACGGCGTCAGGCTGGCGAGGAAATTCAGAAAGCCCGCCTGGCAACCGCAGAAGAAGTGCAAAAAGCCCGTGAAAACGCTGCCAAAGAGATGGCGGCGATCAAAGAACGGCTCGAACAAGCCAAACTGCAGTATGCCGACGAAGTAGCTTCCGCCCGCGGCAATGCCGAGGAAGAATTGAAACGTATCCGGGAGGAAAGCGCCCGCACCGTCGCCGCAGCCCGCGAAAATGCCAAACAGGAACAGCAAAAGACCACTGACGACGTGGTAAACACCAAAAAAAGCGCCGCTGACCAAATCCTGAAAATACAGGAAGAAACAGCCGAACAAGTGGCGCAAACCCGAGAAAACGGCGTTTTGGAAAAACAACGCCTTGCGCTCGATGTCGCCGAAGCACGCCGGAAAGCCGCCGAGGAGAAGACGCTCGTACAGCAAAACAGCGCTGCCGAAATTGCGGAAATCCGTGAAACGGTAGCCAAACAAAAAGAAACCAGCCTCGTAGAAATCGCCGAAGAGAAAAAACGGGCAACCAATGAGATCGAACGGGTGCGCCAGGAAGTGCTGAACCAACAACAAAAAGCCGCCGGTGAAAAAGCTGATATCGCACAGGGCGTGGTAGAAAGCCGCCAGAAAGCCGCTCAAACGCTGCAGGATGTGCAGACGGAAGCTGCCAAAGCCATCGCCGACGCACAGGCCCGCGCCCAAACCGAACGGGATTCCATCGGCGCGCGCGTCCAGGCTGCCCGACTCAAAGCCGAACAGGAACTGGCCCGCATCCAAACCGACCTCGCTCAGGCTATTGCCGCCGCCAAAGACCAGGAAAACAAGATCAAACAACAAAGCGCCAACGAGGTGGTCAATGCCCGCGAACGCAGTCAGGCCGAAGTCATGAAAGCCCAGGAAGAGGCCCGCAACAAGGTCGTGGACGCCAACGCCAAAGCCGACCAGGCCCAGCAGCAATACGCCAATGAAGTAGCCACGACCAAACAAAGCTCCGACGATAAAATCAAACAAATACAGCAGGAAGCCGCTCAACAAATAGCCGACGCCAAGAAAAAACAACAGGAAACGGTTCAGGCCTCCGCCGCCGAAGTAGTGGCCAACAAGGAACGCGCGGCTGCCGAGATCGCCGCTGCCAAGGAAAAAGCCGCCAATGAAATCGCCGCCGCCCGGGAAGCCCAGGTGCGCGCCCAACAGGAAGCCGCCAACGCAGTGGCAGAGGCCAAACGCCAAAGCGCCCAAAACATCGCTGCAGCAAAAACCGCCGAAGCCGACAGTATCCGGATCGCCCGCGAGAACGCCGCCCGCGAACGCCAGCGCCTCGCCGACGATGTCGCCGATGCACGTGCAAAATCAGCTGCCGCTGTGGCCGAAGCTACCCAAAAAGCCGCCGAAGAGGTGAAAGCAGCCAAAGAGAACGCTGCCAAAGCCCGCCAGGAAAACGCCGAAGCCGTGGAGAAAGCCCGTGAAGAAGCGGCCAACCTGGTGGCAACCGCCCGCGAAAACTCGGCCCGCGAAGTAGCTGCCGCCAAACAACAAGCCATTGAAGCCGTTGCACAAGCCAAAAAAGACGCCGACGACAAAAAAGCGAGCCTGGCCAAGGAAGTAGCCGAAGCCCAGGAACGCGCCAAAAAAGAGGTGGAAGACACCCGTCAGCAAGCCGCCGCCGCAGTGGCCCAGGCACGTAAAGACGCCGAAGACAAACGCCTACAATACGCCCGCGATACCGAAGAGGCTCGCAAAAAAGCCCTGGATGAGGTCGCCGCAGCCCAGAAGGAAGCATCGGATGCCATTTACCGCACCAAACAGGAGGCAGCCGCCAACATCGAGCAAACGAAGAAAAACGAGGCTCAGGCTGTCGCCGATGCCAAACAGGATGCCGCCGACAATATCGCCCAGACCCGTCAGAACGAAGCGCAGGCCGTCGCCGACGCTAAAAAACAGGCTGCGGACGAAATCGCAAAAACCCGCGCGGAAGTAGCCGCCAAACTGGCGGAAGAGAACAAAAAAATTGAAGAGGCCAATCAAAAACTGGCGCAAACCCAGGCCGAAATTCAAAAGGCGGAAGAGCAGCTCCGCAAACTGAAAGAAGAGGCCGATAAGAAGAAAACGGGCAACTGAGAACCTGACCGAATAAAACAGCCGGAGTTGGAAAGTTGTCAGTCGGCAACATACTACCTCCGGCTATTTTATTCATATTGCAGCCTTTCAATTGAAACTATGGACCAGGACGAACATTTTATCCGCGAAGCCATCCGCTCGGCAGCTGACGGCATGAACAGCGGCCAAGGCGGCCCCTTCGGCTGCGTCATCGTCCGCGATGGCGTGATCATTGGCCGCGGCAACAACCGGGTCACCTCCACCAACGACCCCACCGCCCACGCCGAAGTGGTCGCCATCCGTGACGCCTGCCGCCAATTGGGCGCTTTTCAACTTGACGGATGTGTTTTGTACACCTCCTGCGAGCCCTGCCCGATGTGCCTGGGGGCCATTTACTGGGCCCGGCCAACGCGTGTGGTATATGCCGCTACCCGCCATGATGCGGCTTACGCAGGATTCAGCGACGAATTCATTTACACCGAATTTGAAAAATCCCTGGATGTAAGAACTATTCCTACGGAGCAATTGCTGCGCGAAGAGGCCATGGCCGTTTTTGAGGAATGGCGCGGCAAACCGGATAAAATCGTGTATTGAAATAAAAATATGAACCACCATGAAAACCAACACTCCAATTGTCCTTTTGCTGTTCCTGACGCTGGCCACAGCGCCCGTTTTTGGCCAAAACCCTTATCCGCCCGGCTTTCCAGGTTTTGAAACGGTCGAACAAACGTTTTTTGAACAGTATGATCCCGGTGATACGGTATTCGTCGATCTCATCAAAAACGAACTGGGCTTCTCCATCGTGATTCGCTCCGGCGACGACTGGCAGGCCAGCGCGCCTAAGCTGTTCTGGTCCGCTGCCACGGGATCGTACCTGCCGCTGAATTTTTCAAAGGGATACTCCGCGAAAACGTTCTCCAATCATTCAGACGCCGCCGAATGCAACAGGCAACCGTTTTTCGGCTACTTAGGATGGCAGCATGACGCCATCGCATTTTTTGAAAAACGCCCCGACCCTTCGGATGACGAACTCAATGCGTATGCCAGGGCTTATGCGTCTTACGCACAGCATATGACGAGGGCATTTCAAGCATCCGTCTATCAGTCGGCGGACAGCAGCCAAGTAATCCACCTGGATCTGCTGCATCCCCGTTTTACGGCCGATCAAGCGGCCGAATTCAGCAAAAGGATGGACAACGCCATCCGTATCTATCGTGAAATTGAAGCGCACGACCCCGGATTCATGACTCCGGTTGGGCCGATAGACACCAAGATCGTCGACGAAATCATGTACAAGTACATGTGGCTGAGCATTTTGTATGACGAGCCGAAGGCCCGGGCAGAAGTGCCGCGAGGACTGTTCCGGCCGTTTATCCGTGAAAGCGCCTACAACCTGCTCCAGTCCTGCCCGCCGGATGCGATCCTGATGACTTACGGCGATACCGATACCTATTCAGCCCTGTATCTCCAGCTGACGGAGGGGGTGCGACCAGACGTGCTGGTAGTGAATATTTCCTTGCTGCTGTCGCCGTATTACAACAGACATTTGAGCAGCGACACTGTTATTGGAGCCCTTCCTCCGGCCCGTACTTTGCCGCAAACCTATTACGATCAAGTTCCGGTGTTGTATCCGGACTCCCCTGAGGGCGTGTCCTCAAAGGTCGACACCATGCCGGTCGGCAGCTATTTTCGCTATTTGAAAGACGGCATCAGCCGGGACTATTCCCCATACTACGGCACTTCATATAGATTTCCGGGCCATTATCTTGAACTGGCTGTTGATCAAATGCCGGAAGCCAGCAAACTGCGTTTGCCATCCAATTTGCACAAACTGGGTCGTAGCGACCGGCTCCATGTTAAACTGGATCCTTACGTATTGCCTGATTTCCAAACAATTGTCGATTGGACTGCGACAAATGGCTGGAAGCGGCCTGTTTGCTTCGCCCTCACCTGCTCGGACGCAGTGTTGCAACCCTTTGGCGCTCATTTGGTGCAGCAGGGTATGGTGTATCGCCTCTATCCGGTTGCTCCTCAGCGCTGGAACCATTTCAGCCCCGATCAAATGATGGACCTCGACGAGACGTGGCGATTGTGGCAAAATACTTTTCAGTGGGATGCCCGCGAGGCGATTACGCCATACGATGGGACGCCTTTTGCTCAATTGTATTTCATCACGGCGATTTATCTGAGCAGGCAGTTCAGTAAAAATGGCGATTACAAGAAAGCGAAGGCTATCCTGGACGATTATTGCCGGGTTTTCTCCAACGACCGCGGAGTCTGGGACGACAAAATGGTCTATGTGGCCAAAGCATACGCAACGGCCAAACAGCCCGCTTCGGCGGATAAGGTTTTGATCACCCTGTTTGACAATTATACCAACATGCGTTATACGGCCGAACAGCGCACCGACTTGGAAAACAACCAATCCTTCCTGTGGGATGTCATCAGAGAATTTGAGCTGAAAAAGTCTGAAACATTGTACCAGAGCGTCTTCAAAAACTGAACACGTTACGCCCGACCCACCACAGCAGCACCACGACCAGCCAGATTTTCGCCGCTTCGGGGCCGAACCAGCGCAGGCGCGCTTCCGGGTATTGTTCGCTGCCGCCGAACCATTCCACCCAGGCGCCCAACAGCAGGTAAGGAATGGACAGTACCAACAGCGCATTGAATCCAATTGCCTGCGGGATTTGCCCGTGCAACAGCGCGTGCACGGCCCTTTGCGAACCGCAGCCGGGGCATTTCCAGCCGCTCAGCGAAAGGAAGGGGCATTTTGGGAAAACACCCGTTCGTTCAGGATCGAAAAGAAAAAGGGCGGTCAGGGCTATCGCCCCGGCCGCCCAAAGTATTTTTTGATTCATTCACAAGGTCAATAATCGTACTGCTGCGAAGCATTCCCGATGCCTGCAATGGCGGCGATCATGATGAATATGACATACAACACTATCCCCGCAAGGCCGATAAAAAACCCGATTTTGGTCCATTTGGCTGCTTCGCGGGCGTTGTATTCGGCGCCTTCGAGGTCGCCGGCGTAGAATCGCGACTCCACGCGGGAGGCGAACACAATACCTGCAATGCCAAAGGGCAGGCAGCAGAACAAGGTGACGAGAATCGATTCGATCAGCCAGTTTTTGGGCATGGCCGAAGCCGAAGGGCGTTGAGCGGAGGCCATGGGACGCGGCGGCGGGGGCGGAGCCGACGGTGCAGGCGGTGGGGGAGGGGGCGTGCTGGCGAAAAAACCGGCAAACTCGGGCATGTTCACCGCATCGGCCCAATCGGGCAAACCTTCGCACCAGACTTTGGTCTCGCGGGTGATGGGCTGTTTGAGCAATTCGTCGAGCGAATAGGGGCCCATTTTCATCTGCCCAACCAGGTAGTAATATTCTTTCATCGGGTTGAAAAGTGTTTAGTCTGATTCAGGCACAATGATACAGGGCCCCTGGCGATGCAACAAGGGGGGGCTCAAAATAATCGACGGCCGCCGCAGTCCACCGCGTTTGCCTGCTTTGGCAAACTGGTCAAATTGGACGGGACGGATTTTTACCTTTGAGCAACTTTGCCCACCGTAACTCATCCGTCATTCATGTCATGCCAATGAAAAATGTGTACCGCCTTTTTGTCCTTTCTGTCCTCCTTTTGCCGCTGACGTTGCGCGCACAAGTGGTTATCAATGAATTTTCCGCCTCCAACAAATCGACCATTAACGACCAGTTTTTTAAACCGGAAGACTGGATCGAACTGTACAATGCCTCGAACAATACCGTCGACCTCACTGGCTGGCACCTCAGCGACAACATCGACGAACCTACCAAATGGACCTTTCCGGCGGTGCAACTGGCGCCGGGCAAACACCTGCTCATATTCGCCTCCAACCGCGACATCACCAGCGGGGTTTACCTGCACACCAATTTCAAACTGACCCAAACCAAAGACGAATATATCGTGCTGGCCAATGCGGCCGGTGTCATCGTCGATCAGCAGCAAACCGTCGTTCATACCCAGAAAAACCACTCCTTCGGCCGCGCGACCGACGGCAGCGCCACCTGGGCCGTGTTTTCCCAGCCCACCCCGAATACCACCAACAACACTTCCACCGCCTACACCTCGCACTACGCTTTCAAACCCGTGATGTCGCAGCAGGCCGGTTTTTACTACCAGCCCGATCTCACCATTGCCATCACCAGTCTGCAATTCGGCGGTTCATTGCATTATACGACCGACGGCTCCTCACCCACGACGAATTCGCCGCTGTATTCCGGACCCATCACGATCACCAAAACGACCGTGATCCGCGCGCGGTTTTTCCCCACCAGCAACCAGCAGCTGCCGTCGTTCATCGAGACGAACACCTATTTTTTAAATGAAAACCATACCGTGCCGGTGATCTCGGTGGCCTCCGAAGACTATGACGAACTGTTCGCCACCCACGGCGAAATCCAGACGTCCATGGAATTTTTCGAAACGGACAAAACGCGCATTTTCACCATGGAAGGCGATATGCGCGGCCACGGCAACGACTCCTGGCAGTTTGCCCAAAAAGGCATGCGTTTTTACTCCCGCGACCAGTACGGCTGGGATTACACCATGCACCACAAAATTTTCAGCACGACCGACCGCGACAAATTCGACGTGATCATCCTCAAAGCGGGCGCTTCGGACAATTACCCCGGCGCGGCCATCAACTGGAACGCGAATTCCTGCCACCTGCGCGACGCCTTCGCCCATACGACCGCGGAAATGAACAACATGCACCTCGATTATCGCCGATACCGCGTCAGCGTGCTGTACCTGAACGGCGAATACTGGGGCATCTACGAGATGCGCGAACGGGTCGATACCGATTTTGCCGACTACTACTACGACCAGCCGGATCAAAACGTCGACATGCTCAAATTCTGGGGCGGCCTGAACGTGGAAAACGGCAGCCCGACCGACTGGTACACCCTGTACGACTTCGTCATGGCCAACGACATGGCCGACCCGACGAACTGGGCCTACGTGAAAAGCCAGGTGGAAATCGAAAGCTTCATCGACTATTTCATCCTCAATACCTATTTCGTCAATTCCGACTGGCTCAACTGGAACACGATGTGGTGGCGCGGCACCAAAGAACCCAACAAGATCGGCTGGCACTACGCCCTGTGGGACATGGACAATACCTGGAACCTGGGCCAGAACTACACGGGTCTCGAAACCACGACCTACGAAAACGATCCCTGCGACGTGGAGGATAATTTCCCGAACAACCCCGACATCGCGCACACGGGCATGTGGGCCAAATTTTTCGACAATCCGGAGTTTGTACAGATGTACATCAACCGCTATGCCGACCTGCTGAACACCGCTTTTACCTGCGAAAACCTGCTCTCTCACCTCGATACGCTCATCGCCGGCCTTGAACCCGAAATGCCCAAACAGTGCGACCGCTGGGGCGGCGACGTGGACGAATGGCACGAGAATCTGAACCTGATGCGCGCCCAGATCGAAGGAAAATGCACCCTGATCAACGAACAGATCGTGGATTGCTACTCCGACGACGGCATCACGGGCCCCTATGCCATGACAGTCAACGTGTTGCCCGCCGGCAGCGGCAAGGTGCAGGTGAATACCGTCACCCCCGACGTGTACCCCTTCAACGCCACGTATTTCGGCGGCATCGGGCTGGACCTGAAAGCGCTGGCCGCGACGGACAAGGTTTTTGACCATTGGGAAGTGGCCGGCACGACCTTCGGTCCGGATCAGTATGCAGAGGCCATCCAGTTCAGCCTGACCGGCGACGCACAAATCAAGGCCTTTTTTGTAGATAAAGTGCCCTGTGCGCTGCCCGGCAATTTCAGCGCCGACAGCACCTTTACTTCCATCACGGTACATTGGGAAGGCCCCGGCTCCAGCCTCGCCGCCGAACTACGCTGGCGCGCGGTCGGCGCTGCGGACTGGGAAAGCGACATCACGGTCGGAAGCAGTTTTGTCATCAGCGGGCTGGCGCCCTGCACGGCATACGAAGTGGAGGTGCGCATCTTCTGTGCATTGGGATACAGCGAATACGTGCCGATGATTGTCCATACCGACTGCGCCGTGGGGACGCAGGAAACCCCTTTGAACGGTCTGGTGTTGCGGGCATTCCCCAACCCATTTTCCGAACAGGTTCAGGTGGAAATTGCGCTCGCAGAGCCCCTCGAAGTCGGTGTGCGCGGATTTTCAGTCACGGGACAGTTACTTTTTGAAGAAAAACGCGTGCCGACCCCCGCCGGAGTCATGTTGCGTCCGATCAACCAACTGGTCGATGCTCCTGCCGGTTTGTACTGGATCGCGGTGGAAACCAGCCTGGGCGTTCAGATGATCCGGGTGGTAAAAGAGTGATCGTATGCCATTCAGTAACAAAGCAATAAACATGATTCATGCGAATCAGGGGTTTAAACAGCCCCGATGGGGCTCTGAATATTGCATTTGAAACGATTTCTACCAAAATGTTGCCCCGATGGGGCTATTTAAACCCCCGATTCGCATGAATCATGTTTTTCTTAACTGGTCTTTCGCATTTTGTCAATAGCAAGGGGCGAGCGATGGGACACGGATAACACGGATGCAAGCAGCACGAATTCACACCGATAAATCCGAGTTTTACTGTTCAAAATCTGTAAAAATCCGTGCTGCTTGCATCCGTGTTATCCGTGTCCCATCATGCCAATACGGACATTACCCGCATTTTGACGGGGTGTGAATTGACCGGCAACTCAGTGCAGGCAATTGGTTTTTATTTTTCAAACATCGCCGGAAAAGGCGATCTGTAAAAAATAAGTCTGCTCTTTATCAATTCTGTATACCCAACCCTTCAACTGAACCGGTAAAATGCGAAAGTCGAGCTTAAAGGCTGTTCAGAAAAATATGGGATATCCGGACACATCCGTACAGGTGAAGCCATAGGGGAGGCATATTTATTCAAACCAATTTGAATTAACCAAAAGAAATATGGTTTTCAGCCGATTGTTGAGGAATAGTGCGCAGAATGTTCGGTATTTGCGATGTTCGGCGTAATTTTGAGAAATTTCCTCGAACCGGTTTCTAATCCGTTTCAACTCGGCCAAATGATGCAATAATCCGAATCATTTTGTGCCGACGCGGCAATGTAACTCCCACAGCCTGCCGTTTCCTTCGACCGTATTTTATTGGATTACCCTGTGGTCTTTGCATCACCGTGGGCGTCGCTCACCCAATCTGGCTTTTCATGAAGGTATTTTACGTTGTTTCAGTTCTCTTCTTTTTATTATTTCCACAGGCTGTTTGGGCACAATGCCCGCCGCCCGGATTTCCTCAACCGGGCAATACCTGTCCGCAGGCGCCGATTTTGTGTGAAAACCTCGACGGTTATTGCGCTACGATCAATAACAACAACACGGCCCAGCCATTTCCGGGCTGCCCAGGCTGGTTCCTGAACAACGACGAGTGGTTCGCCTTCTACGCCGGAACTACCACGATTTCGATCCAGGTGACGCCGAGCAACTGCAGCTCGGGCGGCATGATGGGACTTCAGGGCGCGATTTATGATGGCTGCCCGCCCGGTCCGCAGATGGACGCGCAATGCTCCTGTACGCAAAATCCTTTTATTCTATATTCCACTAATTACGTGGTCGGTCAGATCTACTGGTTCGTGCTCGACGGCTGTAACGGCAACGTGTGCGATTATTCCATCGACGTGCTGGAGGGCTCCACAGTGGGTATGCCGCCTGAAAACCCGGGGACAGTGACTGGCCCCATCGAGGTATGCCAAAATACTTCCACCACCTATACGGTGCCTCCGATCCTCGGCGCGACGACCTACACCTGGACCATCACGCCAAATTTGGGAACACTCTCGGTGAACAACAACAACGTAACCGTCAACTGGGGGAGCACGCCGGGGACGGCTACCATTTGCGTCAAATCGTCCAATCAGTGTTACCCGAACCCTACGACATCCTGCATTACCGTGGAAGTACTGCCCAAACCTACAGCAACCATGTCGGGCGGCGGGGTGCTCTGTGCGGGCACCGGCGATTCCGAAAACCTGACGGTCAATTTTACCGGCCAGGGTCCCTGGAACTTTGTCTATACATTGAACGGCGTACCGCAACCAGCCATCCAGGTCAATTCCAGCCCGTATATCCTGAACGTGACCCAACCGGGTACTTATGCCCCGCAAAGCGTCACCAGCGTGGCGGGCAACTGCCCGGGCATGGTATCCGGATCCGCCGTTGTCACCCAGGTCAACGTGAATCCCACGGCTACTGTGACCAATTCCTCCTGCGGACAAAGCAATGGCGCCATCAACCTGACAGCCAGCGGGGGTAATTCTCCCTACATGTTCATCTGGTCCAATTCCGCGACGACCGAAGACCTCAGCAATATTCCCGGTGGCAGCTATACCGTTACGGTGACCGATGCAAACGGCTGTACCAAAGCGCTTACCGTGACAGTACCCGACAATACCGTGAACATCACTGTAAACGGCACCACGGTTGCAAATACCACCTGCATCGCCGGAAACGGCAGCATTGACGTATCGATCACTCCACCGCCCGGAACGTACACCTATTTGTGGTCCAATTCCGCAACGACACAAGACCTGAGCAACCTGACGCCAGGCACTTATACCATCACCGTGACAACCGGTTTGACCTGCACCGGGACCGCCTCCTTTACCGTGGCGGACCAACCCAATACGCCAATGGTTACGCCCAGCGTAACCAACACGACATGCGACCTGAGCACCGGCGCGATTAATCTGACCGTGAACGGAGGCGTCAGCCCGTATACTTTTTTATGGTCTAATTCCGCCACGACGCAAAACCTTTCCTCCATCGCGGCAGGCAGTTATTCGGTGACGGTCACCGGGGCCAACGGATGCACGAATGTGTCCAATATAACCGTGACCAACAGCAATCCGCCCATCACGGCCACGGCTACGACCAGCCCGAATACTACCTGCAACGGCAACTACAACGGCAGCATCGACGTGAGCGTGGCGCCCGGGGGCACTTACACTTACCTGTGGTCCAACAGCGCGACCACCCAGGATTTGAGCGGACTCGGCCCTGGTACTTATTCGCTTACGGTGACGGGGCAGGGCAGTTGCTCGACGACGGCAGATTTTACCATTGTCGACCAGCCCAACCAGCCCAACGTGACGCCCAGCGCCATCCAGTCCACTTGCGATTTGCCCAATGGAGCGATCAATATCACCGTCACCGGCGGCGTCGCCCCGTATGCTTATCTGTGGTCCAACTCGGCCACTACACAAAACATCAGCGGCTTGTTGGCCGGGAGTTATTCCGTCACGGTGACAGGAGCGAATGGCTGCACCAGGGTGATCGATATTAACGTGCCGAACAACAACCCGCCGATCACCATCAATTCCAACATTCTCCCCAACACCACCTGCAACGGCAACTACAACGGCAGTATCGATGTAACCGTCTCTCCCGCAGGCGCTTATACCTACATCTGGTCCAACAGCGCCACCACGCAGGACCTCAGCGCACTGGCGCCAGGTACGTATTCAATCACCGTCAGCGCCGGCGGGACCTGCACCCAAACAGCCGATTTCACGGTCCCGGATGTCCCGAATGCACCTGTAGTCAACAGTAATGTGATCGGTTCTACCTGTAATTTAACGAATGGCGGCATCACCCTTTCGGTTTCCGGCAGCGTAGCGCCTTACGCTTATTCCTGGTCGAACAGCGCCACCACGCAAAATCTGAGCGGCATCCTGGCCGGCGATTACACCGTCACCGTTACCGGAGCGAACGGTTGCCCGACGGTGGCGAACATCACCGTGCCGAACAACGACCCGCCTATTTTCCTGAATGCCACTATTGTCGCCAACACCACCTGCCTCGCCACCGGCAACGGCAGTATCAACCTGACGGTCACGCCGCCGGCTTCCTATACTTACATTTGGTCCAATACCGCCACCACGCAGGATTTGAGTGGCTTGTCACCGGGCGTTTACCAGGTGACCGTCAGCGCCGGCGGAACCTGTACGCAAACAGAAGCTTACGTAGTGCCCGACAATCCCAACACCCCCAACCTCTCTTTTACAACAACGAATGCCAACTGCGGGCTGAGCAATGGCGGCATCAACCTAACGGTGTCCGGCGGCGTACCGCCCTACACTTACTTATGGTCCAACTCCGCCACCACACAGGACCTGACCAATATACCCGCTGATATTTATGTCGTGACGGTTACCGGCGCCAATGGCTGCACCGAAGTGGAGGGCATCGCCGTGGAAGATATTCAGGTTCCCATCAGCCTGAACGGTTTTGTGACGCACCAAACCTCCTGTTTGGTCAACAACGGCGCGATCCAACTCGTGCTCAGCCCGACCAACCTCATGATCCATTGGTCCAACAACAGCACGGCCACCAACCTGACCAATTTGCCGCCGGGCAATTATTCCGTCACGGTGAGCGCCGGCGGAACCTGCACGGAAACGGCCAGTTTCGATGTTGAAGACCAGATCGAATACCCGGGTTTGTCTACGGATATTACCTCCGCCTATTGCAACCTGCCCAACGGTATGATCGACCTGATGGTCACCGGCGGAGTGCCGCCCTACACCTATCATTGGTCCAATAACGCCGCAACGCAGGACCTTTCCAACCTGGCTGCCGGCGATTATGCCGTCACCGTAACCACCGCAATGGGCTGTACCGCAGAGACTTACGTCACCGTGCCCAGCAACACCCTGTCTATTTCACCCAACGGCGTAGCTTCGGATAATGTGTCCTGCCTCACGCCCAACGGCTTTATCGACCTCGACGTCCAGCCGGCGTACAACTACACTTACAACTGGTCCAACAACCTGCACACCCCCGACCTGAACAACCTCGCTGCCGGAACTTACTCCGTTACCATCATCCTGGGCTCCTGTACCGAAACGGCCAGCTTCGACATTCTGAATGCCGCCGCCGCCCCCAACCTTTCCGCCGTCGGCATCCCTTCCACCTGCGGATTGAGCAACGGCGGCACGAACGCGACGGTCAGCGGCGCATCCCCGCCGTACACCTTCCATTGGTCGAACAATGCCTCCACGGAAGACCTCAGCGGATTGCCGGCCAACACGTATTCCCTGACCGTCACCGACTTTTTCGGCTGCACGGCAACAAGCTCCGTGAATGTTATCAATAACAATATTGCGCTGAATATCACGGGCTTATCCCTGGAAAACACTTCCTGCGCCGTGCCGAACGGAGCGCTCGACATCACCGTGACGCCTGCCGGGGCCTACACTTATGCCTGGTCCAATTCGGCGGGAACGGAGGATTTGACCGGCCTGGCCGCAGGCGCCTACACGGTTACCGTGAGCGCCGGAGCCAGCTGCTCGGCCAGCGCAACGTTTAACGTCACGACCAACACGCCGAATCCGGATATTACCCCGGCCGTCACGGCTGCCATTTGCAGCAACCCCAACGGCGCCATCGACCTGAGCGTGGGGGGAGCATCTTCACCCTATACATTTTTATGGTCAAATAGCGCCGTCACGGAAGACCTCAGCGGCATTTTACCCGGAACATATTCGGTCACGGTCACCGCGGCCAACGGCTGTTCCAGCAACACGACCCTCGTAGTGCCCAACAACAGCTCCACGTTCAGTCTGAGCGGAACAATGCTGCCCCTCACCGATTGTGTCACTCCTAATGGTGCTATCGACCTGGTCGTGACGCCGGCAGGCCCCTACACTTACCTCTGGTCCAACAGCGCAACCACCCAGGATTTGAGCAGCCTTCAACCAGGAACCTACGATGTATCCGTCACGGAATCAGGTAGTTGTGTTGCTTCCATTTCATTTATCGTACTCGATGCGCTCGCAATTCCAACGCTCAGCCAGACGCTGGCGCCCGAAATTTGCGGCCTGTCCAACGGCAGCATCGACCTGAGCGTCAGCGGCGGCACGGCGCCCTTCACCTATCAATGGCTGGGCGGCCCCGCAACGGAAGACCTGACCGGAATTCCTGACGGTAATTATGCCGTCACGGTCACCGACGCCAACCATTGTACCGCAACGGCCAGCCTGAACGTGCCCGAAAACAGCATCAGTTTTTCACTCAACGGCGCCGTTACGGACAATACCTCCTGCGTTTCGGACAACGGTCAGATTGATCTGTCCGTGACGCCGGCGAGCCCGGGCAACGGCTTGTCCTACATTTATAACTGGTCGAACAATGCCTTGAGCCAGGATGTCAACAGCCTGGCGCCCGGCGCTTACACCGTCACGGTGACGACGGGAAATACCTGCACGGCCACCGCTGCATACAACATCAACAACAACGCGCAGGCGCCAACCATTTCGGAAAATCTCACCCCTGCGTTTTGCGGCCAAAACAGCGGCGCCGTCGACCTCACCCTGAGCGGCGGACAGGGGCCTTTCACCTTCCTTTGGTCCAACAGCGGCGCCACGGAAGACCTGGCCAACCTGCCGCCCGGCGACTATTCGGTCACGGCCACCGGCGCCAACGGATGTACGGCCACCGACCTCGTCACCGTACTGGAAAATGTCACAATTCCTTCTATCACAGGTACTTTTGTCGCCAATTCATCCTGCGTGGCGAACAACGGATCCATCGATATCAGTGTGAGCCCGGCGTTGAATTACACTTATGTCTGGTCCAACAACCCGATCACGGAGGACCTGGCCAACCTGTCTGCCGGGACTTACACGGTGACGGTCAGCGGCGGCGGTTCCTGCACCTCGGAGGCTACTTTTGTCGTGCCGGACGACATTGTTCCGGTGGTCCTGAACGGCGCTGCAACAGACGTTCTCTGCTTTGGCGGCAATACCGGCGCCATCGACGTGACGGCCAGTAATGGCACCCCGCCGTTTGTGTTCAACTGGTCGCCCGCCGTTCCCGGCAATCCGGAGGACCTGACGGGGCTGCTTGCCGGAAATTACGTCGTCACCGCGACCGACGCTTTGGGCTGTACCGCTACTGCAAATTTTGCCGTTGGACAAACCGCTACGGCTGTGCAAGTGGGTTGTAATCAATCGACTACGGTGAGTTCACCGGGCGCTTCGGATGGCGCGGGCACGGTAGCCCTCACTGGTGGGACACCTCCGTACACGGTTACCTGGACGCCTGGCGGTATGCAGACGAATGTTTTTCCGGGTAATTTCCCCATCAACAACCTGTCGCAGGGCAATTATGACGTGTCGGTCACTGACGCCAACGGCTGTCCGGGCAGTTGTGATTTCAGCATCGGTCTGATCAGTTGCGCCACGGCCGTCGGGACGATGCAGAACAACCTGATCGCGCATTGCGGCACGGGCTGCGTGACGGCCAATTATAACGCCGCAGGTCAGTTTCTGGAAACCGGCGACGTGCTGCAGTTTATCCTGCACGAAGGCACCGGCAACCAGATTGTCAATGAAATTGCGCGGAATACGCAACCGACCTTTTGCTTCAATCCGGCAGTAATGTCTTATGGAACAACGTATTACATCTCCGTAGCCGCCGGGAACAACGACGGTTCGGGCAATGTCATTCTGAATGACTTCTGCACCGTGGTGTCGCTTGGAACGCCCATCGTCTTCCGGGACATTCCGGTGGCGGCAATTGCCCCGCCGGCGGTGCTGAACTGTGCGGTGTCACAGGTCACCCTGAGCGGTAGTTCGAGCCTTCCCGGAGCGACATTTTCCTGGAGCGCCCTCACCGGAACGCTGGTCGGGAACCCCAGCCTGCCCTCGGTCGACGCCAGCTCCGCTGGTCAGTATCAATTGATTATCAGCCTGAGCGCTTGTTCCGACACGGCCAAAGTGCAGGTCGAAGACCTCACCAACGAACTAAAAGCGACCATCCTGGCCAGCCCCGACGACATCCTGGATTGCACCATCGACGAGATCATCCTGTCGGGTGTTTCGGAAGGTTCCGTCAATGTCAACGCCATCTGGATCAGCAACGGAATGACCTATTCGACGGGTACCGTCCTGCAAATCGACGCTCCCGGCACTTACCAGTTTGTCATCCTCGACACGCTCACTTTCTGCTCGGACACTGCCTCGCTGGTGATCAATGAAAACCTGGCTTACCCGCCGTTATTTATCACCCCCCCCGGGGCATTGACCTGCGCCAATCCCGTCACGACGCTGAGCGGATCCTCTGTGCCCGGTGTTCAACTGAGCTGGGCTGCGATTATCGGCGTGGATACAACGATTTTGGGAACCGGGACAAGCCTGACGGTCAGTAGCCCCGGCACCTATTACCTCTTTGGCATCGACCCGGTGAATCAGTGTAAAAATGCGCTCAGTACTACCGTCACGTCCAACCAGGTCTTCCCGGTTGCCGATGCCGGCACACCGTTCAGTATGGATTGCTACGGCGCTACCGCCAATCTCGACGGCAGCGGCTCCAGCGGGGCGCCGGTCCTGAATTTTCAATGGACCAGCGCCGACGGCCTGATCCTGAACGGAAGCGCCAGCGTCTCGCCGCTCATCGGCGAACCCGGCACGTACGTGCTGCTGGTGACCAACCCGGCCAACGGCTGTTCGGATATCGACGAAGTAGTGGTGTCGCCTATTTCACCGACCGTCTCCGGCACCATTCACCAACCGCCGTGTTATGGCGACAAAGGCTCCTTCGTCATCGACAGCGTGCACGGCGGAAAACCGCCGGTGATGTTCTCCATCGACGACGGACAGCACTTTTCCACTCAAACCTATTATGGAAATCTCCAGCCAAGCGCCTATACGTTGCTCGTACAGGACGCGGAAGGATGCAGCACGACGATGCAGTTTGAGATCGAGGCGGCAGAAGAACTCATTATCGTCGTCGATCCGCAGGTGACGGTGCTGTTGGGAGATACTTATCAGTTTGACGCCCAGGTGAATATGCCTGACAGCCTCATCACTTCGGTGCTCTGGACACCCTCTACGTGGTTGAGCTGCGTCGATTGCCTGAACCCGGTAGCGACGCCATTTCTCACGACCCGTTATGAAGTGGAAGTGATTACCGACAACGGCTGCCGCGACCGCGCGCCGGTACAACTGATTGTCGATCGCCGCGTGGACGTATACATTCCGAACATCTTTTCACCGGATCAGGACGGTCACAACGACATTTTCACGGTATTCGCCGATCCGGTGCGGGTACCAAAAGTCAGATCGCTGCTGGTGTTTTCGCGTTGGGGCGAACTGGTGTTCGAACAATACGACTTTGTTCCGAACAATGCTGCGCTCGGCTGGGACGGCCGCCATCGCGGCGAGCCGATGAACCCGGCGGTATTCGTATGGTATGCGGTGGTGGAATTTGTGGATGGAACCGAAGCGTTGTACAAGGGAGACGTTACGCTGGAACGGTAATCAATTGATTGACGATTACATGAGATTTAATTTTTGAAACAGAGGCAGAAAGGTGGAGGTAAAATGGCATGGCAGCCCTTCAAACTTCGATCAATCAAAAATCCACTTCAAAAATCAAATCTCTTGTAATCGTCAATCATCTATCAAACTCAGAAAACCCTGTTCCCCACGATATCACTCCGACATATCCATCGTGTGGAACACGTTCAGTACATCGTCGTCTTCTTCGAGGCGGTCGATGAGTTTGATCACTTGTTCTACTTCCGAGTCGGAGAGTTTTTTGGTCATGGTCGGGATCCATTCGAGCTGGGCGCTGGAGGTCTCGATACCACGGTCCTCCAGGGCTTTGGCCATGGTGCCAAAGTCTTTAAAATCGGTGAATAGCACCATTTCGTCTTCTTCCCGTTTGATCTCTTCCAGGCCGGCGTCGATGAGTTCGAGTTCGAGTTCGTCCCAGTCCTGGCCTTCGGCTTTGGCTTTGAATACGCCTTTGCGGTTGAACATAAAACTCACGCTGCCCGAGGTGCCCAGGGCGCCGCCGCCACGGTCGAAATACATCCGGACGTTGGCTACGGTACGGGTGGGGTTGTCAGTAGCCGTTTCTACGAGCACGGCGACGCCATGTGGAGCGTAGCCTTCGTAGACGACTTCCTGGTAGTTTTCAGCGTCTTTGCCCGACGCTTTTTTGATGGCATTTTCGACGTTGGATTTGGGCATGTTGGCCGCCTTGGCGTTCTGGACGGCCACGCGGAGGCGGGGGTTGTAGTCCGGGTTGTCGCCGCCGGCTTTTACCGCGATAGCGATCTCGCGGCCGATGCGGGTGAAGGTTTTGGCCATGCCGGCCCAACGTTTAAACTTGCGTTCCTTGCGGAACTCAAACGCACGTCCCATGCTGTGGAATTGGATTTAGTAATTTGAAAAGCGGCGCAAAAGTAGGCATTCCATCGGCAAGAAAAAACGCAGGAACAAAAGCCGTTCAGGAAAATTTGTCCTGAAATGCCCACCTTTGTGCCGTTTATTTAACCAAAACGCATATTTTCCATGAAAAATGAATTTGTCGGATGGATGTTTGCCCTGCTGATACTGCCTTTTGTCAATGCAGGTTGCCAAAATACTTCCACTAGCACGCCGGGCGCCGATATTGAAATTTCCCCTGCCGCACTCAAAACGGCCGAATGGTCCGGATTCAAATACAAGGAGGTGCTGGACAAGGCAAAGGCCGGTGATTTGGAATCCATCAAACAATTCCTCGATTTTCACGGCGTCGTCGACGGTACCGATGCGATGGGGCACTCGGTGACTTGCCTGGAGCTGATTCCCGTGGTGGGCGACTACAAATTTGCCCTCGCAGTACAATCCAGCAAACCCAAACTCAAGGAATTGCTGAAAGAGCGCCTCACCCTCGCCCAGGGCCGCACCAAAAAAACGGAATTGGTAAAACCCCTGGAACAGTGGGCTCCCAACGTGTGGGCTGCCGTGAACGGTAAACCCTTGGTCTCCTCCCCGGCAAGCAGCGGGGAAGGCGGCCTGACCAAGGCTTCGGACGCCAACATGTTCCCGCCACGCC
>JBGAJY010000026.1:33362-39312 GCA_044224705.1 Saprospiraceae bacterium | reverse complement strand
CTTTGCCTCTTGTCCTTTGCCTCTTGCCCTTTGCCCTTTGCCCCTTGCCCCTTGCCTCTTGCCCCTTGCCCCTTGCCCCTTGCCTTTTGCCCTTTGCCTTTTGCCCTTTGCCTTTTGCCCCTTACTTTTCGCCCATGAAAATCTTCTGCATCGGCCGCAATTACGTGGACCACGCCAGGGAACTGAACAACCCCGTTCCTTCCGAGCCGCTCATTTTTATGAAGCCGCCTACGGCGCTGGTGGTGAACAACAAGCCGTTTTTTTATCCGGATTTTACGAAAGACCTGCACCATGAAGGCGAGATCGTGTTGCGCGTATGCAAAAACGGCCGCTCCGTGCAGCCCGAATTTGCCGGCCGCTACTACGATGCCATAGCCTTCGGGATCGATTTTACGGCGCGCGACCTGCAGGAAAAACTCAAGCAAAAAGGCCAGCCCTGGGAGATCGCCAAGGGTTTCGACGGCTCGGCTCCGGTGAGCAAATGGGTGACCCTGGAAGAACTGGGACACCCGCCAGCCATTCATTTTCAACTGAAAAAAAACGGAACGGTGGTGCAGGACGGCGACACGAGCCACCTGATTTTCCCTTTCGACACCCTGATCGTGCACATTTCCCGGTATTTCACCCTGCAAAAAGGCGACCTCATCTTTACCGGTACGCCGGCGGGGGTGGGGCCGGTGCAAATCGGCGACGTGCTCGAAGGTTTTATCGAAAACCAGCCCATGCTGCGCTGCGCCGTGCGCTAAACAACTACCGCTGCCATGTCGATCAGGATCGGAATTTATGACTTTTTCGCGTACACGGTGCCTGGCGGGCTGCTGTTGTTGCTGGGGTTTGCTGAGCTGTATTCCTGGGGATGGCCCGATATCCGGTCTTTCATCGAGCACCTGAACACCTGGCAGATTTTCCTGCTGATCATTGCGGCCTACCTGACAGGCTATGCTTTCGAGCCGTTTATCTCCAAATGGAACAGCCTGTTCGAGCCCCGAGACCTGATCGCCGCCACCCTGTCGGCGGTGCAAAAAAGAAACCCCCGCTCGGTCATGGAAATTCACCCGCTCGAATGGCCCGTGTGGTTTGCCCTGATTCGGCGGGAAAGCCTGGACATGGCCCTGGAAATCGACCGCTTTATGGCAATCGCTAAAATGATGCGCGGGCTCAGTTTTTTTCTGGCGCTGGCGGCCTTCGCGCTGATTGCCAACGTAATTTTTGGACATTTGCCGGCCTGGTGTCTTGTAGTGCCGGCCGTTTCAGCAGTACTGACCCTCACTTCCGTCCGCCAGGCCATTCGATTTAAAAAACTGTTTTTTACCGTCATTTTTGAAACGACCCTGTCCAGAGGGACGCCGTATTCGACAGACGGAAAAATGCCATGAACATGATGCGCACCCTGTTTTTTCTGCTCCTTCCTGCCTTGTTTTCCGCCCAAACGCCCATTCCCGCCCCGCCCCAGGACGGCGCCATCCTCATTCTCGGCGCCACGGCCCACGTGGGCAACGGCACGGTGATCGCCAACAGCGCCATTGCCTTCGAAGGCGGCAAACTCACGCTCGTGGCCGATGCGACCACCATTCGGTTCGACCGCAGCAAATTTGTGCGCATCTACGACGCCGCGGGCAAACACGTTTATCCTGGCTTTATCGCCCCCGACGCCACGGTCGGTCTGGTCGAAATCGGCGCTGTACGCGCCACCCAGGATGCCGGCGACGTAGGCGCCCTGAACCCGCAGGACCGCGCCCTGATCGCCTACAACGCCGACTCCGAAATCCCGCCCACGCTCCGCAGCAACGGCGTGCTCATGGCACAGGCCACCCCGGAAGGCGGACTGATCTCCGGTTTTTCCTCCGTGATGCAAATGGATGCCTGGAACTGGGAAGACGCCGCCCTGCGCGCCGACGACGGCCTGCACGTCAACTGGCCGCGCTGGCGCAGCCAGCAATTCGACCCCAGCCAGAAAAAAAACGAGGCCTATGAAAAAGACGTGCAAACCCTCCGGCAGTTCTTCGACGAGGCCCGGGCCTATTGCCAGAAAACGGCGCCGTCGCCTGTCAACCTGAAATTTGAAGCCATGCGCGGGGTTTTTGACAAAAAGCAGGCGCTTTACGTCCACGTCGATCAGGCCAAACCTATCCAGGAAGCTGTGTTGTTCGCCGAAAGTTACGGCCTGCACCCTGTGCTCGTGGGCGCCAACGACAGCTGGCTGGTGGCCGATCTTCTGCACGCGCACCAGGTGGCCGTAATCCTCGGCCCTACCCAACGACTGCCTTCCCGCGACGACGAAGACATCGACCAGCCGTATAAAACCGCGGCGGCTTTGCAGCAGGCGGGCGTGCTGTTTTCCTTTGCCGGCGACGGCTTCTGGCGGCAGCGTAACCTGCCGTTCCTGGCCGGCCAGGCGGTGGCTTTCGGCTTGCCTTACGAGTCGGCCGTGAGTGCGGTGACCCTCAATACCGCCAAAATTCTGGGCCTGGGCGATACCGCTGGTTCACTGGAACCCGGTAAAGACGCCACGCTGTTCATCAGCGAAGGCGACGCGCTCGACATGCGCACCTGCATCGTCACGGCGGCATTTATCCAGGGCCGGACGATCGATCTGGACAACAAGCAAAAGGAACTGGCAAAGAAATTCGGCGAGAAATACCGCCGGCAGGCGAAGCAGTGATCAGTTCACCCGCTCGAACACGGAGGTCCAGGTTACTTTCAACGGCACGGTGATCCAACCGGTGTAAGAAGTTTTTACTCCCATCGGGCCGCTCATGACCATGGTTTGTTCGGTGCGACGCGGCAGGGCGTGGGGCTGGTCGGTAATGATAGTGCCCGTGCCGGTGCCGACGAGATCGTAGCGCATTTTGATCACCCCCATGTCGATGACTCCGGGGCTGCCTTTGTCGGTAGCGAGATGGGTGACGAAATTGATCTTCGCACTTTTGTCGTCCTGTTCGCGCAGGGTGTAGGTGGTGCTGCCCGACAGTTTGAAAGCGTCGAATTTGTAAGGGCGCTTCCACTTTTGGCCGACGCGCACCTTTTTGGTGGGCTGGTATGCCCAGGTGTCGTTTTGGGTGGTCCGCATGGCTTCGTTGCCAAATTGCGTTTTGACGTTTTTAAGCATCGAGCCGGCCATGGGAGACTCGTTTGCAAACTGCCTTTCGATTTCATTCCAGGCTTCGTCCATGCCGGTGAGGGACAGTACCTGGCCCTGGGGCGACATCTTCAGGTGAAACTGCCGGCCGATCAGGATCCGGTAGACCAGTTCCTTTCCCGCGCCTTTTCCAGCCGATAAATCGAAGTCGCTGGAGTCTTTCAAAATCGAATCGCTGTCGTATTCGGTCACCCCGTCGTTGTCGGTTTCTTTTTCATAAACGTGCGTAATCACCATATCGAGGTCGACGCTGCGGTCGGGGTGAACGGCCTTGACCGTATAGGTGTAATCGGTCACTTTGGTCTGGAGGTTATGGGTAGCAGGGATGTCCTGCTCGCCGCTGACGGGCTCGGTGAAGGTTTCGGATTTTTCCGTCAGGCGGTATTTCAGTTGCTGCCCGGGCTGGAAGCCGCCTTCGAGGCTGAGCACTTTGGCGGGCGAACAGGAGTGGAGCAGGAGGGCTGCAAGGGCAATCAGGAAGAGGCTGGTCTGGTTTTTCATGTCGGAGCGCTTGGTTTTAGTGAAAGAGTGGGGGTTTTCAGGCGCCAAAACTAGGGTCAATTAGGGAGTGCGGGCTGGTTGTGAAAAAAAATTTGTAGACGTATTAAAACACGGAGACACAGCGGCACGGAGGAAATGAAGCCATTTGTCAAATTTCTCCGTGTCTCTGTATCTCCGTGTTTTACACCTCCGTATTAAGCATCAGCCTTTCTTCGCCATTTCCAGAAACATCTTGTTGGCCTCGGCGCCCCAATTCGGGTGGATGGACGATGCGGGTTTGAAGGTTTCAAATTTCCCGGCAGCTTGTTCTAGAATGACGGCAGCCTTGGCTTTGTCGCCGCCCCATTGCGGCGGGGTGAAGAGCAGGGCGAGGCCTTCCTGCATGTCGGCGCGTGGGTTGCCGGGGTCCAGGTCCTTTGCCTTTTCGAGGTAAAGTGCCGCCAGGGGGGCGTATTTCTGGCCGTTCACCATGGGGTTCAGGCGGATGCGCAGGGTGGTGATCATGTTCAGCAGCACGTACACTTCCGAGTTGCCGGGCGCCAGGGAATCGGCCACGTGGACGAACTGTTCGGCTTTGACGCACAAGGGTTCGAGGCGGGCCTGGTCTTTTTCCGTATTGAAAATCATGATCTGGCAAAAGGCCACGTAGTAGGCGGGCAGCCATTCACCCGGTTCTTTTTGGGCGATGCGTTCAAAGTTGTTGGAGCGCGCCTGCCATTGTTCGGGTGTTTTCAGGGTATCCATGCCGGCGATGGTTTTTTCCATGGCCTGCACGAATTTGGCGTTTTGAGCGGTCGCGGCAGCGGCGACCACGAACATCAGCACAACGAGGGAGAGTATTTTTTTCATGGTGGGAAAGAGTGTGGGTAGTGTGTATATCCGGCGTTTTTGAATGCCGTTACAAAGGTGTTTGTTTAATGCCAAAACAGGTTTAAAAAATAGACTAAATTTTCTGCGGCTTCGACGAAACGAATGAAAGGCCATCGCAGGCGATCATTGATTGTCAATCACCTCCTGCCGCCGGTCCGTTCCCCAGCTCACAAAAGCGCCCACGAAGAAAAACTGTCTGGCTGCCGGCGTGATGGCCTGCCGCATGGCGCCGTCGGGGGAGTAACGGTAGCCGAACACCTGCTCGTTGCCGAGCACGTTTTGCACGCCGAGGATAAATACCCCGAAAGCCTTTTTGATGCTGAACAGGTAGTTCAGGTTCAGGCTGAGGTTGTGGTAATCGGGTGTGCGATCCGCGAGGAATTCGGACTCGGGGCGGTTCGGATTGTAATACGGCCGTCCGGTCGAATAGCTGTACGTGAAGCCCGCGCCGGTCCGGATTTTCGGGAAGAATTTTTTACCGACAACGGTGAATACGTGGTTGGCGGCGTAGGTGGGCTGCGCTTCCAGCGGATACCACTGGAATTGCCGTTTCGTGTCCAGCCAGGAATACGACACCCAGAAATCGACGGCCGGGATGCTCTTTTTGTCGCGGTAGAACAGTTCGATGCCCTGCGCGTAGCCTTTCCCGTCGTTGGCCAGCTGGCCGCGGGTGGTCACCAGGTCGTCGTATTTTTTATAAAAACCCTCGACGCGGAAGGTGCGGTCGTTCAGGATGTACTGGTAGTTTAGGATAAAATGCTCGGCGCGCTGGAAACCCGGCACGCCGGCGTACTGGCCTTGCCAGCGCAGCAGGCTGTCGCCTTTTTGGTAAAAATGACCCCACGCAAAGGAAAACTGGTCGCCCGCGCCGATTTTGTAGGCCAGCGAGACGCGGGGCGACAAACGAGCCTGATCCAGGAGGGCTGAATGCTCGCCGCGCAACCCCACGCGGGCCACGAGCCGGGTGGTGAGGTACCAGTCGGTCTCGGCGAACATGGCGGAGTAGTTGTCGTCCTGCCGGCTTTCTCCAAACGTGCGGTTCTCAAACACATCAGTGCTGAACTGGTGTTCGGCGCCCAAACGCAGGGTAGTGAGGCGTCCGAAAAACCGGGTGGCCACGAAGCGCGCCTGCGCCAGCGTATTGCGGAAGGCGAAGGTGTCGGGATTCAGAAAACCCGTGCTGTACGAGGTGGCGATGTCGTTCCAGTCGTAGGAATACGAGGCGCCGAGGTTGATTTTCCAGCGGTCGCCCACGAGACCGGCCCAGCTCAGGTTGTTGTACACGTTGTTGTTGCGGATGTCGAAGCCGAATTTCTGGCCGCTTTCCGGGGCGTCGGTGCGGAACCCAACCCGGCCGAAGTTGTAGTAGCCGTAATATTTGAGCATGCCGTTGCCACGCGTTTTTTGCCGGAAAAAGCCTTCCGTACCAATGAATTCGGG
>JBGAJY010000026.1:0-33348 GCA_044224705.1 Saprospiraceae bacterium | reverse complement strand
GTTTGTTTGACCAGCCAGAAATAAAGAGCCAGATTGGTATAATTGACCGTGATTCCTGCCGCCCGGCCTTTTTCCTTCCACAATTTTTGCTGCCCGAAACCCAGGCCTACGCTCGATGCGAACAGCGTGCCTTCAGAGCGGTTGGGCAGGTCCTGAGAGTCGAGTATGAGCGCGGAGGACATACCCTGGCCATACAGTGCCGAGTACCCGCCGGTGCTGAACACCGTTCCCTTGAACAAAAACGGATTGAAGCGCCCTCGGGAAGCATAATCGGGCGTGCTGGCAAAAAACGGGTTGCGCACCAGCATGCCGTCGATGAACGTCTGCGCTTCGCTGCCTGTGCCGCCGCGCACGAAGAGGCCCTCCTGGTCGCCCGTCGATACCTGCGCGCCGGGCAATGTTTTGAGGGCGCCGTAGGTGTCGCCGCCCGCCGAAGCCGTGGTGACGATGTCGAGCGGTTTGAGTACCGTCACTTTTTTCTCGTCGCTGGCCTCGAAGGCGCCGGCGGAGATCACGACGACTTTGAGTTCGTTGAAAGCTTCTCTCATCACGGGATTGAACTCCATCGTGCCGCCTTTCAGGGTCAATTTTTGAACGACGGTGTCAAAACCGAGGTAAATGACCAGCAGTGTTTGCTCGCCGGTTTCTTCCGTGTCGAAGGAAAAATTGCCGTCGGCATCGCTCGTCGCGCCGTCGTAGGTGTCGCGCAGGTAAATGTTGGCGCCCACGACGGGTTCTTTGGACGAGGTCACGATGTGGCCTTTGAGGGTGGTGGTTTGGGCGGAAAGAGCAAGAGGCAAGAAGCAAAGGGCAAAAAGCAAAAGGCAAGGGGCCAGTCGGATGGCCACGGAGGGTAGTGTTCTTTTCATGTTGTCAATAGCGGGTTTTCGCGGGGCATAGTTATGGGGTCGCCGGGATGAGCGCGGGGAAATAATCTTCGAACGGGGGCTGGAAAACGACGGAAGGAGGGCTTTTGATTTCAGAGATAAGATTACATGAGATTAGATTTTTGATTTGAAAAGGCGGGAGGGCGCCCCCAGCATACTCAGGGGGCCATCAAATCGCGTATCAAAATCAAAAATCTAATCTCATGTAATCTTATTTCTGAAATCATTTTCCTTTCACTGCACCTTGTCTCCCCTCAATATCCGGTACCGCTTCCGCGCCTCCACGGCGAACACGCTGCCGGAGTACTCGATAAAGATTCGTTCGTACAGGTCCTTCGCTTTTTCCGGCTCGTTCAGGCGGGTTTCGTACAGTTGGGCCATGGCGTACAGCGAATTGTCGGCGCGGATGCCGGCGGTGTCTTTTTCCACCACCTGCTGGTAGAGGGCCACGGCGCGATTGTAGTCGCGTTTTTTCTCGTAAATCTGCGCTTCGAGGTAGAGCACGTCATCCTGGAGCGAGTGCTCGGGAAAGCGCTGGCGCAGGGTGTCGAGCCGCGCGAATGCTTCGGGAAAGCGGTTCTGGAACACCATCAGCTCGGCGCCGGAGTAGAGGGAAATGGCTTCGGCGCTGGTGTCGAGGTTGAGGTTGTCCATGATAAAGACCGACAGGTCGAGGGCATCGTTGGAGATCAGTTTGGAGGTGGAGGCTTTCAGCACGTCGAACTGCGCCTGGGCCCACTGGAAATCGCCCATGAAATAGGCCAGCCGGGCGTTTTTGAAACGCGCTTCCTGCCCGATCTGGGCTTCCTTAAAGTCTTTGTCGACCTGGCTGTACAGCAGGGTGCTTTCCCAACGTTCGCCGGTCATGAGGTAGTAGTCGGCCAGGTTGATTTTGACCCGGGCGAGGGTATTCAGGTCGAGGCCGGGTTCCTGGCGGAGGTGGTCGAGCAGGGTGATGGCTTTGGGCAGGTTGCCGAGGTACAGCGCTTCCAGTTCGGCGAGTTGGAGGGTGATGGAGGCCGTGTTTTTGCCGCCGCCGAACTGCGCGAGGAACTGTTCGTAGTCCGTTTCGAGCAGTTTCAGGTCTTCATTCGTGTAGGTATAGCCCTCGGTGATTTTTTCGCGGCGGCAGTTCATGGCCTCGCGTTTGGCATCGAAAAAGTAGGGGTTGGTGGGGCCTTTTTCATTGATAATGTACTCATAAGCGGCGATAGCCGTTTCGAAATCGCGGGCGTTGGCGGCGTCGCCGGCGAGTTTGTACACGCGCTGGCCCACTTCGCCCAGGCGTTTGTCGAGGGCTTTGTACTGGCGCAGGGCGCTTTTAAAGTCTTTGCGCTGCACGAAGGACCAGGCCAGCAGTTCCACGAAATCGGGGTTTTCTTTTTCCTGGATGCGGGCGTAGAGTTGGGTTTGCAGTTCGGTATAATCGTCGGGGCCAAGGTTTTTGGCCAGCAGGGTCTGCACATAGCCCACGCGGCTGGGGTCCGCGACAATCGAATTGAGGTAGTATTCGATCATTTTGGCCATGTCGCCCTTTCGCCGGTACAGTTCGCCGAGGTTGAAGGCAAAGCGGTTTGGGTCTTTGAGCAGTTCAGAACCGCGTTCGTAGGTCTGGATCGCAAAATCGTACTTGGCCGCATTGATGAAGGTATTGGCCAGGCGGTTCACGGCTGCGTAGTCGGGCGCCACGGCGGCTACTGCCTTGGTGTATTGGGCTTTGGCCTCGTCGGTTTTGCCCTGGCGGTCGAAAATATTGCCATAGATGACGTACAGGTTGGCGTTTTCCGGCGAGCGTTTGAGCTGCTTTTTGACCGCTTTTTCACTGTCGTCATAGCGTTCGAGGTTGAGCAGACAATCCACGTAGCGGTTGAAATAATACTCGCTGCGCGGGTCGTTGTCCGACAATTGCTCGTACAACGTGGCCGCTTTTTCGTATTCGCCATCGGAATAATACTGGTTGGCGAGGTTGGGATCCTGCGCCTTCAGCGAAGCGGCAAAAAGGAACTGGACAAGGGCGAGCAGCGCAAAACGGGAAAAACGGGCCATGATTTTGTGTTCGTAGCGTGATTGGGTAGAAACAGCCGGCAAAATTACCGCATTTTAACGCCCTCGGCACGCCGAGAGTTGCGCCAAAGCGTATTTTAGATCAAACGATGACGAAACGCCCTCCATCTCCCGCTCACCACCAGCCAATCCTGAATAATCATACAGAAAAATTATGAAAATCCTGCTTCTAGCCCTTTTACCCCTGGCCCTTTTCGCCCAAACCCCCGCCATCATTCTTCCTGCCGACCCCAAGGCCCCCGACGTCCGCGCCGCCGAAGTGCTCCGTCCTTACCTCGCCCAGATGACCCAAGCCGACGTGCCCATTCTCCGCACCGGCCGCCCCCCCAAAAACCGCCCGCTGATCTTCATCGGGAATAACCGCGCCCTGCGCCGCCGCGGCATTGATCTGCCGGAACAACTCCCCGACGAGGCCATTTTTTTAGCCGGTAAAAACGGTGTTTTCGCCCTGGCGGGCGGCGGCGAGCTCGGTCCCGAATACGCCGTTTACAGTCTGCTCGAACTGCTCGGGTGCCGCAAATACACACCGCGCGACTCGTTTATCCCCAGCCCCGACGTGTTCCAACTGCCCGAGCTCGCGCCCCGCATCGAAACCCCGGCCTTCCCGTACCGCGAACTCTGGTACGAACCCGCGTTCGACGAGGGCTGGGCGCGCTGGCACCGCCTCAAACGCCCCTCCGACAAGCAGGCGGAGTGGGGGCTTTTTGTGCACACGTTCCATATCCTGTGCCCTCCGGAGACCTATTTTGACCAACATCCCGAGTATTTTGCCTGGAACGGCGCGCAGCGCTCGCCCGGTCAGCTCTGCCTGTCGAACGACACCGTCCGGCAGATCGTCATCCAGTCGCTGCGCGAAAAAATGGCCGCCAAGCCTTCGGCAGAGTACTGGTCGGTGAGCCAGAACGACAATTTCGACTACTGCCGTTGCGCCCGTTGCGCCGCCGCGGACGCACGCTACGGAAGTCCCGCCGGCACGCTGCTGGCCTTCGTGAACGAGGTGGCCGCCGCTTTCCCCGACAAAACAATTTCCACCCTGGCTTATCAATACACCCGCCATGCCCCGCGCGGCATCCGCCCGGCCCGCAACGTGAGCGTGTGCCTGTGCAGCATCGAATGCAACCGGGGAGAATCCATCGCCGAAGGTTGTCCCGACTTCGCCCGCGACCTCGATGAGTGGTCGGCGCTGACCGCCAACCTGATGGTCTGGGACTACGTCGTGCAATTCCGCAGCTACCTCAGCCCCTTTCCCAACTGGCACACCCTGCAACCCAACCTGCAATTGTTCCGCGAACACGGCGTGCGCATGATGTTCGAGCAGGGCTCGGGCCGCGACAAAAGCGAGTTTTCCGACATGCGCGCCTACCTGCTCGCCAAACTGATGTGGAACCCCTCGGCCAACATGGATTCTATCCTGACGGACTTTGGGGATGGTTATTACGGCGCTGCGCGGCCCTTTGTCTGGGACTATATCCATCAATTGACCGAGGCACTGCTGAGCGGCGACCGGCAACTGACGATTTATAATATCCCGCAGAACGAACCTTTCCTCACACAGGAACGCCTGGCAAACTTTTTCAATACTATTGGGGATGGCCTGGAAGCAGTTCGTCTTGACACCGTTTTGCAAAACCGTGTGGGCGAGATTTTCCTCACGCAGATTTTTGCCATGATGGAATGTTCCAAAAACGACAGCGCCCGTCTGGAACAATTGCTGCTGTACCACCCGCTGCAAATGGAACGGACGATCAGAACCTTTGATGAAGGCTGTCGGCGTGTCGGGCTCAAAAACCTGCACGAAGGCGGGTATTCGCCGGAACAGTATGTGGCGGATTACCTGGTTTTTATAGATAAATCCCGACTGGCCAGGAACTCGCTGGCCTCAACGGTGCATCTTCAGAATTCGCCCTCTCCATCCTATGCCCACGGCCGTGCCGACGAACTGATCAACCGTCGCATCGGCGAGACCGACTACCGCTACAACTGGCTGGGTTTTCAGGGAAATGACCTCGTGGCCACCATCGGTGTGCTGGGCGACTCCGTGTCGAAGATCCAGGTGTCGTTTTTGCAGGACCAGATGGCCTGGGTGTTTTTTCCGGAAAAGGTTGTTGTTGAAATTTCGACCGATGGCGAGCATTTTGAAACGGTGCATTCCGAGGTCATCCCGCTGGTTCCTGACGGGAAAAAGGCGGTAAAAGCCGTGACGGTGGATTTGGGCGCCGCGCGTCCGGCGCGCTGGGTGCGGGTCAGGGCTGTGAATACCAAAACTTGTCCGCCGTGGCATTCGTGTACGGGGAATCCGTGCTGGATTTTTGCAGATGAGATCGTGGTACTGTAGCGCCAACCTCCAGGTTGGCGCCTGTTCATGCGCCAACCTGAGGTTGGCGCTTATGCCTCCGACCAAACCACGCCCCCAAACCGGTCGATGTACTGCCATTTCCCGCCCGAAACCACCAGCGCCAGCCGGTCGTGGAACGGTGTGGCCGCTTCGAAAGAAGCCGGGATCACGATCTGGCCTTCCGTGTTGATATAACCCCAGCGGCCGTTGCTGCGCACCTGCGCGAGCCCGTCGGAGAATACGCCGGCGTCTTCGAATTTGGGGAGGATGACCAGTTTGCCCGCCCGGTCGATGTAGCCGTATGCGCCGTTGATTTCCACGAGGGCCAGGCCTTCGCCGTAGTCGCCGGCGAGGTCGAACATGGGTTCCACGGCGATCTCACCCTGTTGATTCACGAAGCCGTATTTGCCGTCGCGGTAGGCCAGCGCCATGCCGTCGAAAAACTCGCCGAGCGAGTGATTTTTGACAAATTCGAACTGCGGCGTCACCACTTCCCTGCCATTGCGGTCGATAAGGCCCCAGCGGCCCTCGCGGGTCACCACGGCCACCTCGCCCTGGAAGGGCTGGGCGTTGTCCCAGGCGGGCCGAAGGACAAATTTTCCGTTGGTGCCGATAAAGCCCCAGCGGCCGTCCAGGGCTGCCGGCGCGAGCCCTTTGTTAAAATTGCCGGCGGCGTCGAACTGGGGCCGGATGGCAAATTCGTCGCTTGGATGCAAAAAACCCGCTTTGCCCTGAAAGCGCACGGCGGCTTTGCCTTCGTGAAAATCGCCGGCATCCTCGAACCGCGGCGCAATGACCTCCCGGCCCCGACGGTCGAGAAAACCCCACGCTTGTACTACTTGAGCCCGAACCAGGTCTTCTTCAAACGTCCCGATGAACCGATAGGCGCGGCGCAGCAGCAGCCGGCCGAGCGAGTCCATGAGCACCCACTGGTCGTTCAGGCGAACCCGCGTGAAGCCGTTGCGGAACTCGCCCGCTTCGAGGTATTGCGGCTCGATGACGACTTCACCTTCGGCATTGATAAAGCCGTAGTAGCCGTTTTCGCGGATTTTGAAGAGTGGTTTTTTCACAAAAAAATAAATCGGAACGGTCGCGAAGGTAAGCGCTCGAAGGCTTCACCGCAAAGGTGCGAAGCCGCAAAGGTGCCGCGTATTCTTCGCGCCTTCTCTCCTTTGCGGTGAAAAATCATTTCCCGCGAACGTCCACTGCGTCGCGCAGGCCGTTGCCCACCAGGTTGAAAGCCAGCACGGTGAGCACGATAGCCAGGGCGGGAGCGAGCGCCATCATGGGTTTGCCGCCGAGGGCGTAACCGTAATTTTCATTCAACAAAGTGCCCCACGACGGCGCAGGGGGCTGCACGCCGAAGCCCAGATAACTCAGGCCCGATTCGAGCAGGATGGCCGTGGCAAAATTGCCTGCCGCCAGCACCAGCACGGGTCCCAGCAGATTGGGCAACACATGCCGCCAAAGGATTCGCCCGGCGCCGAAACCCATGCTGTGCGCCGCTTCCACAAAAGGCATTTCGCGCAGCGCCAGCACCTGCCCGCGCACGAGCCGCGCCACGTCGACCCACATCGTGAGGCCCACCGCCAGGAAAATAATACCCACGCCGCGTCCCAAAGCCAGCACGATGGCAAACACCAACAGCAAGGTCGGAATAGACCATACTGCATTGATGATCAATACAATAACATCATCCGTGCGCCCGCCGAAGTACCCGCCCATGGCGCCCAGCAGAATCCCTATCGTGAGGGAAATGAACACGGCGATCAGGCCCACCGTAAGCGATACGCGGAACCCCAGGATCAGGCGACTGAGGATGTCGCGGCCGTATTTGTCGGTGCCGAGCGGGAAGCTTCGTTCAAAAAAATACCGGCCGCCGCGGTTGGTGTTCAGGTCCTGAGCCAGGGCTTCGCGGTGTACGTCGTATTCCCGGCCGGCCAGGTCATGCCAGTAAAAATAGTTGACGTGGCGGTGTATGGAGTCGGCCACCGTGGCATACAATTCGACCAGGTGGACCTGCTCCCTGGTCTTTTGTCCCACCCGGACGAACTGAACGGAGTCGCCGGTAATCTGCCACGATTCTACGGGAATCAGCCGGGTGTCTGGTGGGGTGCCCGACCAGAGCCTGCCGAACCAGCCGGGTTGTTCCACGAGGCGATTGATCTTTACGGCCATGAAGGAGGCGCGAAATCCGGGCGGTCGAAGTGCGATCTCCGCGATTTGCCGGTTGGCGTCGGGCGTGTGGTCGGGCGCCAGTGCATAGCCGAAAATGGCGATCAGCACGGCAAAGCCGATCAGCCAGAGGGCAATGAGCGCGGGCCGGTTGCGGCGGAAGCGCTGCCAGGTTTTGCGGTTTTCGGGGCTCACAGACCGATGGCTTTACCTGCCAGTTTGCCCAGTCCGCCGCCGATTTTGCCCGCCATTTTGGCCACGAAGGCGTATTGGTTGTATTTGCGTTTGAATTTCGGACCGAGGTCGAGCAGGTCGTTCAGGTAAGGCTTTTTGGCGATGCGCACGGCCAGGGCAATTTTTTCGGCACCGTTGAGGTTGCCTTGCCAGCGTTCGGCATCGGCGAGGATTTTGTCCATGGCCGCCTCGTTCTGGTCGTGGTATTTTTTGACGTATTTGATGCCCTTGCGCGGGTCGACGAATTTCAGGTCTTCACGAATGAACTGGAGGTAGTCCTCCACCAGCCCGTCGATTTTTTGCTCCGGCGACAGGTTGCTGTTGGCGATGCGGTTCAGGTTGGCGCGGTGGGCCGAGAGCCATTTGTTTTGCTGCCAGGAAGCGCAGCCGGGAAGGGTGAGGGCGATAGCGGCGAGGAAGAGTAATAGGGCGAAATTTTTCATTGATTCGATTGATTCGATTGATTCGATTGATTCGATTGGTTCGATTGGTTCGATTGAGGTGACCTCAAGGATTTTCTGACAGTGGATATGGAAGCGACAATGATAGCGGTGAGCTCATCGGCTTCTCTGTAAAGGGGAACTACTTCAGGGCGCAGTTCGGGGGCGAGGGCGACGATGAATTCAAGCCAGAACATTGATTCATCAAGTTCTTCTTCTACGATTTTAAGTTTATTCAAAAAATCCTTGCCCGATTTTCGTCGGCATGCCGCCCGATAATTTGCAGCGGCCGATGGCGCCGAGCGCACAATCTGATTTCTAACAGCACGAAATTCAGGCACATCCGGCAAATGCCTGCTTAGTAAGACAACGGATATTGCCCACTCTTTCATGCGTTTTTTAAGTTCGTCAGCCGTCATTTTTTTGCTATTGTGTACAATCGAATCAATCGAATCAATCGAATCAATCGACTCAATCGAATCAATCGAATCAATCGACTCAATTCCTAAACGCCGCCAACACCGCTTCCGCCGCAGCGAAAGGCGACATCCGGCCTGCCAGCACCAAAGGCTCCAGCGCGGCTAGGCGTTCGCGCACGGCCGGGTCGGCTTGAAAAGCGCGCAACAGGCCGTCTAAGGCCTCCCGCAACCAGTATTGGGCCTGTTGGCGGCGGTTTTCGGCGAAAAACCCGTTGTCGGTCATGTGCTTCCTGAAATCACTGATCGCCGCCCACACCCGCGATGCCGATATTTTCTCATGCAGCGGTCAAAACGCGCGGCGCCCAGTGCCCGTTTGGGCAGGAAACAGGTGCACGGCATTGCGGTACCCAGGGCCATGCGGTCGCTGTCGGCTTTGTTCACCACCAGCAGGTTGGCCATTTCGACGATGCCACGTTTGATGCCCTGCAACTCGTCGCCCGCGCCCGGCAGCAGGAGCAGTAAAAACAGGTCGGTCATGCTGTGCGCGGCCACCTCGGATTGACCCACGCCCACCGTTTCGAGCAGCACGGTGCCATATCCGGCTGCTTCCACGAGCAGGATGGTCTCCCGGGTTTTCCGGGCTACGCCGCCCAGCGAATCGCCCGAGGGTGAAGGGCGGATAAACGACAGTTCGGAGGCCGACAGGCGCTCCATCCGCGTTTTGTCGCCCAGAATACTGCCCCTGCTCACAGCGCTCGTGGGATCGATGGCCAGCACGGCCACCCGCTCTCCCTGTCCCGTGAGGTAAGTGCCCAGGGCTTCGATAAAGGTGCTTTTGCCCACGCCGGGCGCCCCGGTGACGGCCACCCGGAACGAGGATGTCGCAGCGACAGGCCGGTCAAGCAGCCGCCCCACCACCTCGCGGGCCAGCGCCTGGTGCTCCGCCCGGTTGCTTTCCACCAGCGTGATGGCTTGTCCCAGCACGACCCGATTGCCGGACAGGATGCCGGAAACGTATTCATCGACGGAACGGAGGGCGCGGGGCATAGGAGGCAATAAGTGAATGAGAGAATGTGCGAATGAGTGATTAAACGGGAGCGGCGAGTCGCCAAGCAAATGTGCGAATTTGAACGCTGCGACCTTTTTTCAGCCGTTAAAGTTTTTTAAGAAAAACCCTTCTTGTGTTTTAACCAAAAGACAAATTGTTGATAAACAGGCATTTGTTTGTTAATGCCAGGCGACTTAAAAGCGCCAAGGGTTAAAGTCCGTTAAGCCCGGGAACGCGCCCTGACCGGGTCTTGCGCCGTACTCCGCCGTGGTCCCATCTTGTGCCCGGCGGCCGTGTCCGATCCATTTTCAACCTCGCGAATGTCCGGTGCGTGGTGGGTCGGCGCGACCGTTTCTTTTTGTCGAAAAACCTTCACCAGGGAAAGATGTTTTGGAGAAACTTGCCCCTCGTTTTCAACAGACCTTTCCAAACAGCATGAAATATTTGTTTTTACCGGCCGCGCTGATGTTTTTACTGTCTGCCTGCCAGTCGGACACCCCAAAATCCACGAACAATACGACCACCCCTTCTGCGGCAGCCGAATCCGCCAAAAATGCCGAACGCAAAACCATCGTCTTTTTCGGAAACAGCCTCACGGCGGCGTACAATCTCTCGCCCGAACAGGGTTTCCCTGCGCTGGTACAGCTGAAAATCGACTCCCTGAACCTGCCGTACCGCTGCGTAAATGCCGGCCTGAGCGGCGAGACCACCGCCGACGGCGTCAACCGTATCAACTGGGTGCTGCAACAGCCGGTACACATCTTCGTCCTCGAACTCGGCGGCAACGATGCCCTGCGCGGACTGCCGCTCGACGAATCGAAGAAGAACTTGCAAGCCATTGTGGATCAGGTCAAAACCAAATACCCCGACTGCAAAATCGTGATCGCGGGCATGCTCGCGCCGCCCAACCTCGGCGCCCGGTACACCGACGATTTTCGCGCCATGTACCCCGCATTGGCCCGCCGGAACAAAGCGGCGCTCATCCCTTTCCTGCTCGATGGCGTAGGCGGCGATCCGAAACTCAACCTACCCGACGGCATCCACCCGAACGTGGAAGGGCAAAAAATCGTGGCGGCTACTGTGTGGCGGGTGCTCCGGCCCTTGTTGTAAACGGCCTGTTTTTTGCAGTACATAAAGACCTGCTGTTCAGCCGGTTTTAAACGAATGGTAACGGTCCGTTTAGAAATTATTTTGACCTTTCCCGCGTTTTAATTCCCAACCAGAAAGCCTGAATCCGAACCTTATCCCATCCGCCGCTTTCATTCTTATGGAACTTGCCCCGCAACTTGCCGCGATAAAAGAACTCATCAGTCAGGGCCAACTGGAGCCTGCTCTCGCCCAACTGGTCGGACTGCTAGAAGCCCAACGGGACGCCGGGATCGAATATGCCGAAATAGCCCGTATCAACCAGGCCGAATATTACCGCCTGAAATCCGAACAACTGCGCGGCACAGTCGACAACGACGATGCCCGCCGCATCACCAATCAGCTCACCAGCAACGCGCTGAATATCGTCAACGATCTCCTGGCAGGGCGCAAGCAGCCCGGGAGCGAGAAGGCGCCTGCCCGTTCGCAGGCCTGGCGGTATTACCTGGCCGGAGGTATCGTCGCGCTGGCATTGGCGCTGATTGCTTGGCGGATTTGGGGCGGAAAAAAAGAAACCCATGCCTGCCCCGATTTCGGGAAAGATCCGGGGCTCTGCGTCATGGTACTGCCGTTCAAACAACTGGGCGCTGAAAAAACAGCCAAACCGGAATTCGAGATCAGCGACGGCTTGAACGACCTGATCAACGGCACCCCCGGCATGAAAGCCATCGCCGACGTCAATGAAAATTACGACATCGAAAAAAACTATCCCAATCCCGCCGAAGCGGCCGATATCGCCCGGGGCTGCGAAGCCCAGCTGATCGTCTGGGGCAAGCTCAACCAGGCGCCCGGACAGGCTTATTCGCTCGACGTGCGCTACAAACTGCTCGACGCCGGCGGCGTGCGCTACTCCGGCGACACCACCATCAGCCGCCTCCTGACCGTGACCGACGAGGGGCGCTGGCAGCAGGATGTGCAGTCGGTCACCCGCCTGCTCTACCTCGTGCTGGCCAATCAGCTCCGCACGCCGATCGCCTCGAATTTCAGCCTTCCGATGCAAAAATCGGCCGATGTGGAAAAAACGGGATTGGGTACGCCGCAGGTGGATACGACCACAAGCATGACCCTGGCCGATTATTACCTCCGCATGAAACAGCCCGAAAAAGCCATTGCGGAGTACGACAGAATACTCGAAGTGTACCCCGATCATTCTTCCGCACTCATCAAACGCGGGGCGCTGCGCTACGAACAGGGCGATTATACCGGCGCCGCCAGCGACCTCGAAGCGGCCGGAGCACATTCGCCGAACCAGCTGCCGGCCCTCCGCGAAGTCCGCGCCGACGCCTTCCTCAAAAGCGGCCAGCCGGAAAAAGCCGATCACGAACTCGACGCCATCCGGAAAGAGGGCAGCAAGGACGGCGTGTGGCTGAACCAGAAAAAAACCGAAGTCCGCGACAGCAGCCGGGCATTGTCTACCCGGCTTGAAAAGATGGAAAAGATCGCCAACCAAAGCCCCGCCGACAAAAAATCGCGCCTTGAAGCCGCCAAAGCCAGCCTGGGCTTGGGCGACGCCGACCGCGCGCTGCGGAATGCCAACAAGGTCCTTCAAAACGACCCTAAAAACGTCACGGCCGTGCAGCAGGTCGTCGAAGCGCAATTGATGAAAGGCGACACGGCGGGGGCGAAAAAAGAACTGGACCGCGCTGAAAAGGCGGGTGTGAACGTGAAGGGGATCGAGTGGCAGCCTGTGGTGCGGCCGCTGCTGGATGAGCGGGTGAGGAAAAGGGGGCAATAGTGGGTGTTCTTTATCACCAGACAGGCAGAAAATACAGGCTAAAAACACAAAAGACTACCGCACTTCGCACGGTAGTCTTTTGTGTTTTTAGCCTGTATTTTCTGCCTGTCTGGTGTGAAGGATCACAAATCAAACTTGATTCCCTGCGCCAGCGGCACCGTCTCCGTATAATTGATCGTATTCGTCTGCCGGCGCATGTACGCTTTCCACGAATCGGAGCCTGATTCGCGGCCGCCGCCGGTTTCTTTTTCCCCGCCGAATGCTCCGCCGATCTCGGCGCCCGAGGTGCCGATGTTGACGTTGGCGATACCGCAGTCGGAGCCGGCGGCCGAGAGGTAACGCTCGGCTTCGCGCAGGTTGTTGGTCATGATGGCCGAAGAGAGGCCTTGCGGCACGCCGTTTTGAAGGGCGATGGCCTCGTCCAGGTCTTTGTATTTCAACAGGTAGAGGATCGGCGCGAAGGTCTCGTGCTGTACGATGGCCCAGTCGTTCTGCGCTTCTGCGATGCAGGGCTTCACGTAGCAGCCGCTTTCGTAGCCGGGTCCGTCGAGCACACCGCCTTCGACGACAAATTTGCCGCCTGCTTTTTTCACCTCGGCGATGGCGTGCAGGTAGTTTTCGACGGCGCCTTTGTCGATCAGCGGCCCGACGTGGTTGTTCGGGTCGAGCGGGTCGCCGATGCGCAGCTGGCCATAGGCTTTGGCGAGCACGTTTTTGACGTCGTTGTACAAGCTTTCGTGCACGATCAGGCGGCGCGTGGTGGTGCAGCGCTGTCCGGCCGTGCCCACGGCGCCGAACACCGCGCCGGTAAGCACGATTTTCAGGTCGGCCGAGGGCGTGACGATGATGGCGTTGTTGCCGCCGAGTTCGAGCAGGGAGCGGCCGAGGCGCTCGGCGACGGTTTTGCCGAGGATTTTGCCCATGCGGGTGCTGCCGGTGGCCGATACGAGCGGCACGCGGACGTCTTTGCTCAGGTATTCGCCTACGCGGTAATCGCCGTTGATGATGGAACTGATACCTTCTGGCAAATCGTTGGCTTTCAAGACTTTTTGAAACAACAACTGGCAGGCGACGGCACAGAGCGGCGTTTTTTCAGAAGCCTTCCACACGCACACGTCGCCGCAAACCCAGGCGATGCAGGCGTTCCAGGACCACACAGCCACCGGGAAATTGAAGGCCGAAATAATGCCGACGATGCCTAGCGGATGCCATTGTTCGTACATGCGGTGCCCCGGGCGTTCGGAGTGCATGGTGAGGCCGTACAACTGGCGCGAGAGGCCCACGGCGAAATCGCAGATGTCGATCATTTCCTGTACTTCACCCCAGCCTTCCTGCAGGCTTTTGCCCATTTCGTAGCTCACGAGCCGACCGAGCGGGTCTTTGTACTGGCGCAATACTTCGCCGTACTGGCGCACGATCTCGCCGCGTTTCGGGGCGGGCATGGCGCGCCAGACCTTGAAGGCTTCCTGGGCGCGGGCGATGACCTGTTCGTATTGTTCGCGGGTGGTGATGGTGACCGAGCCGATCAGCTCGCCGTCGACGGGCGAGTGGCTCTGGATACTGCGGACGCTGCCGCTGAGCGATTCCTGGCCGGTCCAGGTACCCGGGTTTTTGGTTTTGAGGCCGAGTTTTTTTAAAAAATCTTTGACTTGCATGGTGGTGTAGATGGTCGGATGTGCAAAAAGCGGCGCAAAGGTAGGCAGTCGGCGCGGCTTTTTACTTCTTCCCCGTGCGCTTCAACACCCCGACCCCGAAGCGGTCGCCGTTGGCGCTTTCACCGGCGAAGTACCATTTTCCATCGTAGCCGTATTGTGTGTGCGGCAGCAAAGCCAGTACGAGCCGGGCGCCCGACAGGAGTTCGTATGGTAAGGGTTCGCCGGCCGATTTGCAGTCGGTGAGCATCAGGCTGGCAGAAGGATAGGCGCCCTTGTTCCATAAGACCCACCAGCCTTTGGGAGCCGGACAAGTGGCTACCGAGCCGAAAAAGCGAACGTCGCCCGGGGTGGCTTGCTGGTATTTTTCGATACGGCGCGCGGCCGTTATTTTCCAGGTGCTGTCGAGGCGGAGCAGGGCCGCTTCGTCGAATTCGACCGGGCTGCGCAGCGCATTTACCTTTTCCACAAGCAGCCAGTTGCGGCCATCGGCGGATGCATTGAGCCAACGCAGACGGAGCGAGGGAATGGGCGTCTTGGCCGCCACGTCTTTGTCGGATTGAAAGGCGCGATGCACGGCCGAGGGCAAGACCGTATTCTGGAGCATTGCGGCCGTTGAGGTGTTCGTGTTGATCTGATAAATAAAATAAGATTCCGCAGCATCCGCCCCTATGTCTGAAGCGAGCCCGGAAAAAGTAACCAACCCGTTATCAACTTGTGCAAATACTGAGGAGCCAGTGTATTTTTTGCCGTTATTAGGATAAAATACGTAAAACTTGTTTTCGCTAAGACCGGTTTTGAGTAGTAGAACCACGTTGAAAAGCGCCCCCTTTGACTCAGGCGCACGTATCGATATTGGCGCGGCACTTCCATTAGAATGATAGACCGCAGGCCGTTCGGGCGGATAAATCGTGAAGTTTCCGTCTTTTTTTGCGCTTTGAGCATAAAACAGGAGCTCGCCCTGATTGCTGCAGAAAATATCCAAAATAGTCAACTGGTTACCCGAAGTGGCAGGCCAGATCGTAGAGGAATTATGAAGGACCCGGAACCCATCGTCGAGGATAGCATAATGCAATGAAGAATTTTCAGAAAAATAAAGACCTGTGTGGCTACCGTCTGGCGAACGGCTGAACCAGGCTTTGTCGAAGGATGTGTTCGCATAGAATAAATCGCTCTCTGGCCCGGCCCATGCGTTTTTGATCAAGTCAAAAACCCGGATAAACAACACATGGATATTGTTGGAAAAACGCTTTTCATAGCCAAACAAAACCAGGCTATCATTGGATACCGCCAATTGAAAAACAAACCCGGAATCAGGTTCCAGCCCTGGCACAGGCGCGCTGGCAAGGAGCTCGCCCGCCGGATTGAGCCGCGCCAGCACGGGATGCGCGGGCGTCACCTTGCCCGTATAATCGCGCTGCTCCTCCTGCCAGCGCAGCAGGTGAAAGCCTTCGGCCCCGATGCGCAGGAGCGCCAGGGTGTGCTGGTCTTTGGGGCTTCTGACGGCGTCGAGCCATTCGAAATCGGCAGGCTGCTGGGCGGCAAGGCGGGTGGCCAGAACGAGCGTCGCAACCAAAATGCGCAGATGGAGTTGTGGATGCATAGACAAGGGTTTTTCATCGCGAATTCTTTGCGCCTTAGCGCCTTACGGTGTATCTGAGAAATGCCCGGGCCACGTAGACCTCGGAGGTTGGCGGCATGGAGAAATAGCCCATTTTTCGTGGTTTATTGCCGCCAACCTCCGAGGTCTGCCTCTCACGACCTGAATTAGAATTCTCAGACACGCTCTAGCGGTGAATATAATTAACAAGCAAATTATGCCCAAAAACCCGTCTGCACGTTAGAATTGATTGAACCCTTGCCGGGAGCGGCCGGACAAGACGTTCTGTCGAGTAAAAGCGCCCACGCTCCGACTTAATTTTGCGCGCTCAAAACCTTGATGACCATGCGCTTCGCCTGTTTTTTATTTACCCTTTTTCTGAGTTTCGGCTGGGCGGCTGCCCAGCAAAATCCGCCTGGCCAACGCCCCAAAATCGGTCTGGCCCTCAGTGGCGGCGGCGCCAAAGGCCTGGCCCATATCGGTATTTTGAAAGCTATCGATTCGGCAGGGCTGAAGATCGATTACATCGCGGGCACGAGCATGGGCAGTATCGTCGGCGGGCTTTACGCCGTCGGATACTCAGGCGATAGTATTGAGAGCATTGCGCGGAAGACCGACTGGCTGTCGCTGCTGACCAACCGTACTTCCCTGCGGGCCATGATCATGGAGGAAAAAGGCGACTACGGCCGCTTCGCTGTGGAATTGCCGCTCGTAAAAGGCAAATTTCTGCTGCCCAGCGGGGTGCTGGAGGGACAGGAGCTCTGGATGATGCTCAACGGGCTGTTCGCTCCCGCCTACCAGGCCGAAGATTTTTCAAAACTGTCGATTCCTTTTCAGTGCATCGGTACGGAGGTGGCTACGGGCGAGGGCGTTGTGATCGGACGCGGCAGCATCACCGCTGCGATACGTGCCAGCATGGCCATCCCGACGGTGTTTACAGCGGTGGATGTGGACGGCTGCAAACTGGTAGACGGCGGGTTGGTGCGCAATTTCCCCGTAACCGACGTGAAGGCCATGGGCGCCGATTTTGTGATCGGCAGCAGTGTGTCGAGCGGTCTGTTGCCACAAGACAAACTGACCAACGCTGCACAGATTCTCATGCAAATCGTGTTTTTCCAGGAGGCCCTGGACGAGCCCCGCGAGGTAGCCCTGTGCGATATTTACGTGAAGCATCCCATCGATGCGTTCACTGCAGCCAGTTTCAACCGGGCCAACGAACTGATCGATCTCGGCATTCGGCAGGGCAATTTGATATATCCGCAACTGAAACACCTGGCCGATTCGCTCGACGTTTTGTACGGTCCGCAGGAATTCGTCAAAAACAGGCTGCCCAAAGTGGATTCCCTGCTGATCAGTTCCTGTCAGGTGCTGGGCCTTAAGGAAACGAGCTACGACTTTTTTACAAAAACAATGGGCTTCCGCATGGGGCAGTATTACCGGGTGGAACAACTGACGGAGATGATCCGGCAGGTGTTCGGAACGCGCTATTATACCCGGATCACCTATGAACTCGAACCCAAGCCGGACGGCAGCGCCGGCATTACTTTTTATGTGGAGGAAAATCCCGCGACCTACACCAAGCTGGGCCTGCATTACAATTCTTTCAGCGGGGCGAGCCTCATCGGCAACCTGACGACCCGCAATTTTCTGTTGCCCAATTCGCGCTCCCTCGTGGCATTCAACCTGAGCGAAAACTTCCGCGCCCGCGCCGAGCACCTCCAGTTCGTGGGCCGGCACCGCAACCGGGCGCTGATCGGTTCGCTGTATTATGAATCATTCGGATTTACCACCTACGATGATTTTCGGAAGGACGGGTTGTTCCGGCAGTCCTGGTTCAACAGTGAGGTCAAATTCCAGTTTTCCCGTCGCAGGCGCTCCACGACGGGCTTCGGATACCGTTTCGAAGCGCTGCGTTACCGGCCCACCATCCAGTCGCAGCTCGACCTGCGGGGCCGAAACCGCATCAATTCGACTTTCGGATATGTGCAATGGAATACGCTGGATCAGCCGGGGTTTACCAAAAGAGGCATTCGTTTTGAAGGTGAACTGGGGTATGTTTTCAAACAAAATCCCGCCGTGACGTTTTTTACCAACGGCGAGCCCGTGGGTAATCTCGACTCGTTCGGCATTCGTTTCAACGACTACGGCCGCATCTGGGCCAACCTGGAAACGTATTCGCCCTGGCGTCACCGCTTTACGTTTTTTACCCAAACCCAACTGGGCGTGAATTTCAATTACCGCGACAACCTGCTGAACGATTTCTACATCGGCGGACTGACGCGGCAGCACCGCAACCAGGTCACTTTTGCGGGCCTGCCCGAGGGGTCGGTATATGCCTCCAGTCTGATCAGCCTTCAACTGGGCCTGCGCCGCGAACTGTTCGACAACCTTTTTCTGAGCTTTCGCACGAACTTGCTGGCGCTCAATTTTATCGACGCGAAGAATCAATTTCGCCCGCCGAATTTCCTGACGGGGCATGCTTTGACCCTGGGCTACAACTTCGCGCTGGGGCCATTGGAATTGAGTTTGCAGTACTCCGACCAGGCCAGGGAGTTTGGGACGTATATCAATCTGGGGTTCGTGTTCTGACTGTAGCGCCAACCTCCAGGTTGGCGCAACCCAACGCCGGTAATTGTAACGCCAACCCCCAGGTTGGCGCATTCTGACGACTGTAACGCCAACCTCCAGGTTGGCGCATCCCTGCCCCGGTAATTGTAACGCCAACCTGGAGGTTGGCGCTACAGTTGGTCGCGACCCGACAAAAGGCCATTTCCGCGCCGGCCATTTGTCTTTCCTGCTGCAATTTAGGGGCCTGTTTCACCTGCTACCTGTTCACCATGCTCCATGAAAACGACCTTCGGTTTTTTCAGGAAAACGGCTACCTGATCGTCCGCGACGTATTTGCAACGGACCAATTGCTCGCTGCCCGCGGCCACATTGAGGCGCTTTTTGCACAGGGTGTTTATCAACAAGCTCCGCACAGCAGCCCGCACATCATCAACGATTTGTACCGTTTTGCGCCCGAGCTGCTCCCCCTGATTTTTACGGAAAAATACTTTGCCGCTGTGCGCAGCCTGCTCGGCCCGGAAGCCGCCTGGATTCCCGAATGCGCCGCGCACCGCGAGCGGTTTTTCGGGTGGCACAAGGACTCCTCTGGCGTCGAACGCGCCGGCATGCGCAGCCACCGCGACTATGCCCCTCCCTTGCTTACCGCCGCGGTGTATTTTCAGGACAACGGCCCCGGCGCAGGCGGTCTGACTGTGGTGGCCGGTACGCACCGGGAGCCCGACCGGACCCTGCACTATTACAGCCCCAAACTCCGCTACCGCCTGAAAAACAAGCTGTTGAAATGGGCGGGGCGCTCTGAGTTCGATCGGCTGGAGCGCCATACCGGGAAGATCGACCTGCCGTCCTGCTTGGGTGACCTCGTGCTTTTCGACATCCGCTTGTCGCACCGCGCCACCTTTCCGCGTGAAAAAGCGCCCTTGGAAAAACTGGCCATTTTCAACGCTTTTGTGCGCGACGATGCCGTGGGGCGTGAATTTCTGGCCTTTCAAAAACGCCGGCCGGAACCGCATTTTCAGTATTTCCGGGAGCATGGCCCGCTGGAATGCGTGTACCGGCGGGCGGAGGAATTGGGGATGCGGGTGCTGTATTGACCCTGTAGCGCCAACCTCCAGGTTGGCGCCGCCAACCTCCAGGTTGGCGCTCCCCGATGCCGCTGTAGCCCCAACCTCCAGGTTGGCGCTCCCCGATGCCGCTGTAGCCCCAACCTCCAGGTTGGCGCTCCCCAAACCGCTGATTGAACTATGCGCCAACCTGGAGGTTGGCGCTACAGGCCCACCATGTCCTCCGGGCGCACCCACGCATCAAACTCCTCCGCCGTCAGATACCCCAGCTTGATGGCTGTTTCTTTCAACGTAGAGCCTTCACGGTGGGCCGTTTGGGCGATTTCGGCAGCTTTGTAGTAGCCGATTTTCGTGTTCAGGGCTGTTACCAGCATGAGCGAGTTGTTGACGTGTTTGGCGATGTTGTCGTGCAGCGGTTCGATACCCACGGCGCATTTATCGTTGAACGATACGCTGGCTTCGCCGATCAACCGGGCCGAATGCAGGAAATTGTAAATCATGACCGGTTTGAACACGTTCAACTCGAAATGCCCTGTGGCGCCGCCGATATTGATGGCCACGTCGTTGCCAAGCACCTGGGCTGCCACCATCGTGAGGGCTTCGCATTGGGTGGGGTTCACTTTGCCGGGCATGATGGAGGAGCCGGGTTCGTTGTCCGGGATGTGGATTTCACCGATGCCCGAACGCGGTCCGGACGACAGCATGCGGATGTCGTTGGCAATTTTCATGAGGCTGACGGCCACCGTTTTGAGTGCGCCGTGGGCTTCCACAATGCCGTCGTGGGCGGCCAGGGCTTCGAATTTGTTGGGCGCGGTGATGAAAGGCAGTCCGGTGAGCGTCGCGATGTGGCGCGCCACGTTTTCAGAATAGCCGGGCGGCGTGTTGATGCCCGTGCCGACGGCCGTGCCGCCCAGGGCCAGTTCGCTCAGGTGTGCCAGGGAGTTGCGGATGGCGCGCAGCCCGTGGTCGAGCTGGGCCACATAACCGGAGAATTCCTGTCCGAGCGTCAGGGGCGTGGCGTCCATGAAGTGTGTGCGGCCGATTTTGACCACGTCCATGAAGGCTTCCGATTTGGCGCGCAGGGTGTCGCGGAGTTTTTCGAGGCCGGGGATAGTGACCTCGATCAGCATTTTATACGCCGCGATGTGCATCGCGGTAGGGAAGGTGTCGTTGGAGGATTGCGACTTGTTGACGTCGTCGTTGGGGTGTACAAACTTCTGTTCGTCGGTGAGTTGGCCACCGTTCAGGACGTGGGCGCGGTAGGCGATCACCTCGTTGGCGTTCATGTTGGACTGGGTGCCGGAGCCTGTTTGCCAGACGACGAGCGGGAACTGGTCGTCCAATTTTCCGTCCAGGATTTCGTCGCAGACACGGCCGATCAGGTCACATTTTTCTTTGGACAATACGCCTGCATCGAGGTTGGTCAGTGCGGCGGCTTTTTTCAAAAAAGCAAAAGCGCGGATGATTTCGATGGGCATCCGGTTGGTGTCGCGGGCGATTTTGAAATTTTCAATGGAGCGCTGGGTCTGTGCGCCCCAGTACACGTGGGCGGGCACCTCAACCTTGCCCATGGTGTCTTTTTCAATGCGATAGTCCATGTGTGGAAAATTGGTATGATTTTATCGATGGGGCAGTAAACGCCCGTTTGCGCCGCAAAAGTAGCGCGATGAAAGACGCGGGTGAAACGAAATTGATAAATTAGCGTTAGGGCTGGCGATGATTTACATTTGTACGACCCGCCTGAAAAGCCGTATTGACGAAGCGCAACCATGATTCGAATTTTTATCACCGACGATCATCCCATGGTGGCTGAAGGCATCGCCAGCCTATTGGCCGGCGAGCCCGATTTTACCCTCGTGGGCCAGGCCAACACGGCAGCTGAGGCCTTGACCCGTGTAGTGGAAGACCAGCCTGACGTGTTGTTGCTCGACATCAATTTGCCCGATATGTCGGGCCTCGAAGTGTGCCGCCGCGTACGCGCGGAAGTCCCGACGGTCAAAGTGCTGGCTTTGTCCATGCTGAGTGAAGAAAGTTACATCACTGCCATGATGGGCGCGGGCGCGTCGGGCTATTTGTTGAAAAATACCGGTAAAACCGAAGTTTGCACCGCCATCCGGGCGCTTGCTGCGGGAAAAACCTATTTCAGCCGGGAAGTGACCGATATCGTGATGCATAGCCTGGGCCGTCGCGGCGACGAAAAATCGGCCGTGGCCCCGCCCAAGATCAGCCGCCGGGAGCTGGAAGTACTCAAACTCATCGTCGATGAATGCACCACGCAGGAGATCGCCAACAAACTTTTTTTGTCGGAAAAAACCGTCGAAAGCCACCGCGCCGCCCTGCTCACCAAAATGGGCGCCCGCAACACCGCCGGGCTGGTTAAAATGGCGATCAAGTGGCAATTGCTGAATGATGAATAAGGCCCGGGCATTGATATGGAGTGTCGGCCGGCCGGCTGCAACGCTTGTCCTGCTGCTGGGCTTTTGCGCCCGCCTGGCCGCTCAGTTCGATTCCGAACGGGAATACACTTTCGATCAGGTCCGGCGTGACCTGAACCAGGCCATGAGTCAACGCGACACACCCGGCCTTGCCCTGGCCTGGTACGAGTGGGCGCATTATGACGAGCAAAAAGCGGGCAACCGCGATTCCGTTTATGCTTATCTCGATAAAAGCGCAGCCTTGTACCGTCAGGTCGGCGATACGCTACGGTACCAGCACGTCCGGGCGGAACTCGCCGAACGCCTGGCCGCCAAAGGCCTCACCGACGAAGCGCTGCGCATGCAGCACGAAGCGCTGGCATATTTCAAACGAAACGGCGACCTCCGGCTGCAAACGCAGTTGCTGGCGGGCATTTACCGCACCTGGCTGTTGAAAGGCGACACCCTGACTGCCCAGGGCTGGAAAAACGATTTTTTAAATCAAAACAAGACCGTCAAGGACACCGTACTCATCGTTCAGGTGATGATGGAGGAAGTACATAAATGGCAGAAGGAAGGCCGGTACCGTGAAGCCGCCCAGTTGTCTTTTCTCGCCCTAAGCCAGGCCTACCAAACCCATCGCAGGAGCCTGATCGCGGAAGTGGAATTCAGTATCGGCTCACTGAGCAGCCGCGCGGGCAATTATTTTACCGCGCTGGATTATTTGCACAAGGCGGAGCAGTCGGTTTTTCCGGGCAATTACACCTTGCGTCGCAGCATTTACCGCGAGTTGTCGCAAACCTACGAACTGGTCGATTCCCTTTCGGCCACAGCCCGGTACGCCATCCGCTACGGACAGCTCGGCGATACCCTGCTGGCCGGCGACCGCGCGGCGGCTCGTGTCCGCTCGGCTCTGCAATTTGATGCAGGGAAAAAACAGCGGGAAATTGATTCGCTGGAACAACAAAAAAAGGCCGCCGAAGACTATGCCAAACAACAACGCAAGGCCGCCATGGCCGTAGGGGCCATGTTGTTAATGGTATTGTTGGCCGCCGGGATCATGGTGGCTGCTTACCGCCAACGGCTTCGATCGAACCGGATCATCGCCGCCCAAACTGAAGAGATCAACCAGCAAAAAATCCAGGCGCTCGAAGCCGATGTGCAGCTCCGGGTGATGCAAAGCATGATGGAAGGGCAGGAAAGTGAACGAAAGCGCATCGCCAACGACCTGCACGACAGCCTGGGCGGCCTGCTGGCCGTGGCCAAAATCCAGCTTGAAAACCTTCCCGCCAAAACTCCCGAACTGGCTTCCAGTCCAGAGTGGCAAAAGCTCAAAAACCTGCTCGACGACACGGTAGCCGAAGCGCGCCACATCGCGCGCAACCTGCTGCCCGGGGCCCTGCTGAAGTTCGGGCTGGTGGCCGCCATCCAGGACCTCGTGAGCCGGGTGCGCGGCGAGGGTGTTCCGGCGATCACCTTTCAGCACTTCGGCCACTTTGAAGATTTACATGAATTGCTGGCGCTGAACTGCTACCGTATCGTGCAGGAATTGCTCCAGAACAGCCTGAAACATGCCAGGGCGAATGAAATCCTGGTTCAGATGACCCGCAGCGGCGACGAACTTGCTTTGCTCGTCGAAGACGACGGCCGCGGATTTGATCGCGATACAGCCCCCAAAGGCATGGGCACCACTAACGTCGCCCAACGTGTACAGTTTCTTCAGGGCGAACTGAGTGTACAAACTGCGCCTGGCGAAGGTACCAGCGTGCACGTGAGCGTTCCTACGAACAATACTCAGGGTTTTCCCGGATAAAAAATCGGGGACTTGTACCGATTCGCCGGGCGGATAGCGCCCGCTATCTTTGCAACAGGGTTTCAAAAGCCGATTTGCGACCCCTGCTTACCCCCTTGATTTTTCCCCCCTTTTAATTATAGCCTGCCAACAGGCCATCAGTACGCGCTTACCTGTGCTTTCGTAACACTATGAAACACACACTCTCGCGAGCACAGGTTTTGGGCGAAGGTCTTGACAGGACTTCGTTTTATCCTCCCAATTTCCGAGCACCGGGTCAGTTTACTGACCGTAAGCCTGGAAAAAATCAGTTAGCGCCCGTCGTTCATTCCCTTGAACGGCGGGCGATTTTTTTTGTCCCAACCCATCCAGACTTCCGACCTTTGTGCCGAACATCTTCCCCGGGCGCTTGTTTTGTTGTAACCGACAGCAACCCAGCCCCATCGGGTTCATTTTCCGTCCATCACTAACCAAAGTCTGCGATGAGTTTCTCACTTCCCGACCTCCCCTATGCCCCTACCGCACTCGAGCCCCATATCGATGCGCGTACCATGGAAATCCACCACGGCAAACACCACGCCGCCTACGTCAACAACCTGAATGCCGCTGTACAAGGCACAGAGCATGAGGGCAAAACCCTCGAAGAACTGTTTGCCCAAATGTCCAAACTCCCGCCCGCCATCCGCAACAACGGCGGCGGCCACTGGAACCACAGCCTCTTCTGGCACCTCATGTCGCCCTCCGGCGGCGGAACGCCCGAAGGCGATCTGGCCGACGCCATCAACGCAGCCTTCGGCTCTTTCGACGATTTCAAAAAACAATTCGCCGATGCCGCCGCCAAACGCTTCGGCTCCGGCTGGGCCTGGCTCTGCGTGGGCGCCGACGGCAAACTGTTCATCACTTCCACACCCAATCAGGACAACCCGCTGATGGACCTCGCCGACCAGAAAGGCCAGCCGGTCCTGGGCCTCGACGTGTGGGAACACGCCTACTACCTCCATTACCAAAACCGCCGCCCCGATTACGTCACGGCCTGGTGGAACGTGGTGAACTGGGACGAGGCGAGCCGGCTGTATGCGGCTGCGAAGAAGTAATTTGAGTTGATTTTCAGGTATTTATACAAAGCCGCCTTGCCGTACAACGACAAGGCGGCTTTTCTAATTGATTGACGATTGATGATTACATGAGATTTGATTTTGATTTGGAAGGGTGATGGGCGGTTTGGATATGGTTCAGAATACCTCAAACATCCTGCAATCGTCTTTCCAAATCAAAAATCAAATCTCATGTAATCATCAATCGTCAATCAAAAAACTACTCCACCACCCGGTCACCCGCCCGCGGCTGCCTTCCACGCGGAACAGGTACAACCCCGCCGGCAGATCTCCGCGTTCGATGGTAACCGACTCTTCGCGCACGCCTTTGAACACGCGCAGCGGGTGGCCGGCGGCATCGCTCAAGGTGACGTTGACGGGTTCGGCGCCCGGGTTGTCGAAGAATATGCCGAACTGATCGGCCGCAGGATTGGGAATAGCGATGACGCGGAAGGCCTGCTGGCTGGGATCGAGGGTAGCCGAGGCGCCCGTCGACACGCAATTCGGGTCGGCCAGCAAGGCGTTGCTGCGGACGTACTTTTCATTGACGATGGCCGTGATGCCTGAAATGCAGACCTGAGCGCTGTCGGACGTCAGTTCGTCGTAATGCAGGCGCAGGAAAGCCGTGGGCAGGATGTTCTTTTTCAGCGGCTGTTCGGTGGCCGTCAGGGCCAGCAGTTTGCCCGTGGCCGCGTTGAACTGCCATTCGGCGCCGAAGTTGTCTTCCAGTTTTTCCACACCCGTGATGTGCAATCCACTGACGTTGAATTCGAAGCCGTAGAGTTTAAAATACGGGTTAACGATCTGAATGTCAAAGGTTTTGGCATTCTGGTCCAGCGTGCCCGGGAGGAGGTACACGATGTCTTTGGGGTTCATCGTACCGGTCGGGAACTGGCAAGGGAAGCGGGTGCCCCAGTATTGCGGATCGTCGCCGTGCAGGGTGCATTCCTGCAAAAGTGCCGCGTCGAACACGTCGAGGGTGGCGCTGGCGTCGAGGTCGTTACAGGCCGTGGCGTTGTCGTTGTCGGTAATGGCGGCGTCGACGTAGGCGGCTATATCGGTGTCGTTGCGCACGAGGTCCTCGTTCCAGTCGCCGCGCAGGGTGGGGCCGTTACAGATGCCTTTGCAATCGGGCTGGGCGCTGCCGAACACTTCGCCGAGGCAGTCGGTGAACTGCGGGCAATCGTCGACCACGTCCACGAGGGGCAACCCGTTGTTGTCGTACTCGATGGTGAAGCAGGCCTGAGCCCAGTTGTTGTCGTAGGTGATCTCGGGGCGGCCGGTTTTGTCCGGGGTTTTATCCCAATTGACGCGCACGACGAGGGTGTACAGGCCCGCCGGGATGCCGGTGATATCCACCCATTGGCAGGGCAGACCGGAGTCGTAAATGTCGCCGCAGCCGGCCGTAATGCCCATGTTGCCGCAGGTGAATTTGCCGACGCCGCCACCCGAGCATTCCAGGTCGAGCACGCAAAAGCCGTTTTTGGAGCCCACGGGCACGCTCACGCCGTTGGCATCGAACAACACGTATTCGGCGTAGCCGCGATAGTGCCAGTGGTTGTGGCAGGGGTCCCAGACAAACTGGTCGGAGGGCGTATCAGGTGTCGGCGGGGTTTCTCCGATGAAATAATCGGCCACGCCGATGTTCTGAATTTGGGTAGTAAAGCGCAGGGTCATACGGTCGCCAAATCCGCGTATACAACCTTCTTCCACCGCGCAGGCGTCGGCATTCGGGACAATGGTCGGCGTGAGGGTATTGCGCAGCACGTCTTCGCGCACCATCAGGTCGGGCAGGTCGCCGCAATCGGGGTCGCCGGGGTAAATGCAGGGGCCGCTCACCGTTGCCAGCGGCTGGTAATTGCAGGCTTCGGGATCGGTGCATCCGACAACCGGGCCTTCGTAGCTGAGGGTGAAATTGATGGGCTGGTCGTTGCAAATGCCGTTGGCATATCCGATGCGCACGAAATATACCTGTCCGCCGGCGAGGTACAGCGTCGCCACGGCGCCGTTGGGGTCGTTGGCGCAGCCACCGTCGGCATAGAAAAGGGTGCCGAGGTTGTTGTTGGTGATGGAAATGCCTGCACAGTGGTCGTACACCCAGATTTTCGTGGGGCAGTTGTTGCCCAGTTCGCAGGTGCTGATCTGGTAGGTGCCCGTTTCGGCGGGAACAAAACTGTACCAGGTGTTCGATCCGTTGGCAGTGGCGTACTGGCCCAAATTGAGGGCAAGCGGATTGTCACAAAAGGAACCCGGCGGGCAGTTGAAGGAGGTATTTTCCCCGTGTCCGTAATTGAAGCCGATGTTTTCCTTGATCAGGACGTCGTCGACATACAGCCGGTAAATGCCGTCGGGCGCCATGCCGTCACCGTAGGAGTCCATCATGTGGAAGATCACACATTCGTCGTTCGGCACGCAGTAAGTAAAGATTTGCAAACCGCTGCCCGCCAGGTTGCCGGTGGCATAGGTGAGGTTGCCGGCTACGTTGGTGAGTTTCCAGCTGACTTCCTGCCAGTAGTAATCGGGCGTCACTTCGAGACGTACTTCCGACTGGCCGGGGTCGCATTGGGCATTCAATTGAAATGCCGCGAGCGCGGCAAGGAGGAGGGTAAAAAGATGTTTTTTCATTGAAAAAAGACTTGTGAGGGCGGTGAAAGAGTACTCTGCAAAAGTAGGCTTAAACCGGAAGACGCAACTATTCCCGCAACCGTTGGCTATTTCGTGCAAAAAAAAGAAGCGTCATCACCAGTCCTGTGCGGGGAATGGGATGACGCTGCCTGAAGTTGGTCGTGTTGTTCTGATGCGTCCTGTTATTCCGGCATCGCCGTACTGATCGCGTGCAGGAATTCCCGCTTGGTCGTTTCGTTCAAAAATTTCCCGGAGTATTCCGCCGTGATGGTGCTGGCGCCGTGGTGCTCCACACCCCTGGCCTGCACGCACATGTGGCGGGCGTCGATGTAAACGGCTACGTCGTCGGTGTGCAGGGCGTGTTTCAGTTCTTCGGCGATCTGGATGGTGAGGCGCTCCTGCACCTGGGGCCGGCGGCCGAAATAATCCACGATCCGGTTCAGTTTCGACAGCCCGATCACGCGCCCGTTGGGGATATAGGCCACGTGCGCCACGCCGAAAATGGGCTGAAAATGGTGCTCGCAGGTGCTTTGCAGCGGGATGTTGCGCTCGATCACCAGGCGGCGGTACTGGTATTTGTTGTCGAAAGTGGTCAGCGCGGGTTTGTTGGCCGGGTTGAGGCCGCGGAAAATCTCGTTCACGTACATTTTGGCCACCCGGCGCGGCGTGCCCCGAAGGCTGTCGTCGCTCAGGTCGAGGCCCAGCAGGTCCATGATCTCTGAAAAATGCGCGCTGATGCGGCTGATCTTTTCTTCGTCCGACAAGGCAAAAGCGTTTTCGTGCAAAGGCGTGTCGGAAGCCGTGAAAAAATGCATGTCGCCGAAATCGTCGGTATCGGAAGAGGAAGCGTGCGGAGTGTGAAGCAGTAGTTCGGACATGTGTCGCAGTTGAAGAAGCTGAAAGGCAAAGGAGAAACCTTGCGGCAGTGCAGTAAAAAGAAAGGGGAACGGACAAAAAACGATTTTGTTTAACTTTTTTGCAAACAATTATAAATTAACTTAAACAACTTGTCCGTAAAACGACCATTTCAGGCCGGAAAGGGATAAAAAAACGGCGCTTCCGGAAGTTCCGGAAACGCCGTTTTTATCTGTAATCTTTGCGTCTCTGCGCCTTGGCGGTAAAAAACCAGCCGCCAGCAGGGCATCAGGCCACGACTTTGGCGTACTGGATATTGGCCTGGAATTTCACTTCGTCGCCGGCCACAGCGCCGCCCGCTTCGGTGAGCGCGTTCCAGCTCAGACCGAATTCCTTGCGGTTGATCTTGCCGCTGACCTCGAAACCGGCTTTGATGTTGCCGTAGGGGTCTTTGGCCACGCCGCCCATTTCCACGCGCAGCGTGACGGGTTTGGTCACATCGCGGATGGTCAGGTTGCCGTCGAGCTGGTATTCGCCTTCGCCCGTGGGTTTGATGGACGAGGATTTGAAGCTGAGCGTCGGGAAGGCTTCGCTGTTGAAAAAATCGTCGCCGCGCAGGTGCTGGTCGCGGTATTCCACGCCCGTGTCCACCGAAGCAGTGTCGGCCGTGAATTCAATGTTCGCGGTGGAAAAATCGTCGCCTTCGGTGCTGACCGAGGAAGCGAAGTTTTTGAATTTGCCGCTCACATTGGATACCATGAGGTGACGGACGCGGAAGGTGACTTCGGAGTGGGCAGGATCGAGTTGCCAGGTGGTGGTTGCCATATCGTTTGAAATTTTGTCGTTTGAATTTGTAGTGCAAATATACGGCGGAAAATCAAATTCGATGTCATAACACTAAAAATATCAACGCTAAAATTTCTGAAACCGAAAAATCGGCCTCCGAACCGGACCATTGCCTGGACTCAGCGCTGAATTTTCAGCAGTTTCAGCACCCTCACCTCATCGCCCAGCCGTAGCATACCGAGGTACATACCTGTCGGAACGGCGTTGCCGCTGCCATCGGCGCCGTCCCATTCGATGCGGGTTTCGCCGCCAGCCAAGGGCACATCGAAGCGGCGGATCATCCGTCCGTCGAGGCTGAACAGTTCCAAAGCGCCCTGGCCCAGGTCCTGGCCGATGGAACGGATCAGCAGCGTGGTGCGCTCGGTGAAGGGATTGGGGTAGGCTGTCAGCAGGGAATCGCGGGCCAGGAGGTCCTCGGTGCTGACGTATTGCGTCTCGTCCTCGCAGTCTTCGCAGACCCAGCTGAGATTTTCCAGACACAGAAAAGCCGTGTATTTCGACAAAACCCGCTCATTCAGGCTGTGGTAAAGGATGCTGCTGATGGTAGTGCTCGTCTGTATTTCAGCTTCCAGATTTTGCACAAAGCGGCCGTACCACATTTCGCGCAGCAGCGTGTCGGCCGACAGGATGTCCGAAGGCGTCACATCGAAAGTGGCGTAAACGGGCTGATTGACCAGTAAACCGTTGATAGCGAGGTGGAACGGCGGTTCGCCCGAGTATTTGCCGACCTGCAGGGCCGGTTTGGACAAAATAGCCGTGCTGCCGTCGTTGCCGATGTCGAACCTGCCGTAGCAAAAACCATTGGCCAGGGTAGGGTAGAGCTCGAACGCGCCGATGGCCGCGCCCTGGTTTTCCAGACTGGCCTTGAACGCGTTTTTCAGGATTTGCGTCTGGTAGGTTTTGACGTACGAGCCGCCGCTTTGGGCCGCCAGCGTGCTCAGGAAGTAGCCGTTGGCATAATAATAAGTGCCGTTGGCGTAAAAATAGGGCCACGAGTTTTCATTAAAATCCACCACGTGGATGGGGACGGGCGGGTTCAGCAGGTCCAGAAAATCGTTGATCAGCGGGTTGGCGGCCTGGATGCTGTTGAACTGGGTCGAATTGCTGGCCAGCAGGATACTGCTGCCGTCGGCGCCGTGCTGCTGCACCCACTGGATGCCCGTCACGAGCAGCGACTGGAGGTTGCTGTAACTGGAAATCGGGTTGTTCAGGTTGGCAAAAACCTGCAAAATCGTGTCCGGATGAGCCGGCAGCCAGTGGTCGGAGGCCTGTCCGGTCACCAGGTTGGAGAAAAACAGGTTGAAGGAATCGCTGGGCGCGAGGTTATTCAGCAGGGCGCTTTTGGCCGTCACGAGCAGTTTGGCAATCGTCGGCGCATTGGCGGAGGCCTCATAATCGAACAGAACCGCCACTTTTCGGTGCGCTTCGGCGGGTAAAAAATAGCCGGGCAAAACGGCCGCCTGGTAAAAGTCCTCGCCCCCTTCGCTGTACGTGCTGAAATAATAGCCTCCCTGCAAGGGCGAGCTCATGAGCAGGTGCGGTTCCAGGTTGAAAAGGCTGGGAGCGAGGCTGATCCGCGAAAAATTGCCCGCCTCGGGGTCGTTCATCACTTCAAAATAGAGATCGGGTTGGTCTTCAATCTGCGGATTCTGGAAGCGGTCGTCGGGCCAGACGATCAGGTTGAAGTCCTCGACCGCGAATTTGGACGTTTTTAGAATGGCGAAAGGAAGGCTCATTTCCGTGCGGTTGGCGTAAAAAGTCGCCGGTTGCAGCCAGGTGATTTTTACCCGCCGGGTGCTGTTTTTGGCCATGGGAAATACACGGAGCTGGTATTGCGTAGCCGAATTTTTGGTCAGAATGGAGGGGTCCTGTCGCCGGTGCACAATGCCTTCGTAAATGGCGGAAGCCGTCCAGCGGTCGTACATGCGGGCTTTGACGATGTCGTCGCCGATCCAGAGCCAGGAATCATGTACGATGGCATCTTCGGGCAGGGTAAAGTTCAGCACCACTTCGAGCGAGTCGCCGTTGGTGCTGAACGTTACGCCTTGGGCGGCAAAAGTGAGGTACAAGCCGTATTCCATGTAAATGCCCTTGGGGCGCACGGTCAGGGTAGCCTTCTTAATGGTGCCCTGGCGCGTGGCCCAGGACTGGCGCACGTCGGCCACAATGAGCGAGTTGGTTTGGGCAAACGCGGGGCTGGCCGCCAGGAGGCAGAGGAGGAGTAGAAGTCTCATTGGAAGGATTTGAGTTTGGAGGTGAAAAAAGCGGTTACAGCCGGCTGTTTTTAATGAAACGCGGGGCTTGAGGCGAATGCTGGTCCGGAAACCCGCAGTATTTGGCCAGAACTGGCTTTTCGAACTTTCATGATATGAGTCAAGCGGATCAGGGGTATCAATGGGTTGCTGTCTCTTCCGACGAAGTTTTTTTCGACAGGACAAACATGATCAAAAGAACAACACAAGTCGGCTTCGCCACCATGTGTGAGCAAGTCGGCGAAGCCGGCGCTTTTCCTGTTGATCATGTTTATCCTGTCGAAAAAACAGCCTGTCATCAGCAAGGAGAACCCTTTAACCTCCTGATTCGCCTGAGTCAACGGCTTTTAAGTGGTTTCCTGCGTGTTCGTCAGGTCTGCGACCATACTGGTCGAGCGTTTTCCTGAAAATGCCCTGCGGGCTGCTTTTTTGTCCGGTCTGCAATATTTTCATACGGCGCTTCGTCTGCGTAGCGTCCGTTTTTCACCTTGTTCACGACCAAATTTGTTATGAAACCAATCTCTTCCCTGTTGCTGCTGTTCCTCACAGCCTTGTCCGTTCCGGTTTTTTCGCAAAATCCGACTGCGGAATTTGACCGTCTGATGCAGGAAAATTTCCACCCCGACGGCCCCGGCGCCACGGTCCTGGTGGCCAAAAAAGGCCAGATCATTTACCACAAAGCCTTCGGCATGGCCAACCTCGAACTGGACGTCCCGATGCGCACCGACCACGTGTTCCGCATCGGCTCGGTCACCAAGCAGTTCACCGCCGCGGCCATCCTCCAACTCGCCGAACAGGGCAAGCTCTCGCTGCAGGACGAGCTCACCAAATTCATCCCCGACTACCCGACCCAGGGCAAAAAGATCACCGTAGAGCAGTTGCTCAACCACACTTCGGGGATCAAAAGCTACACCGACCTCAAAAAATGGGACCAGCAGGAGCAGCGCCGCGACTTCACGCCGCTGGCCCTGATCGACTATTTTAAAAACGAACCCATGGATTTCGACCCCGGCACCCAGTGGAAATACAACAACTCCGGCTACATCCTGCTCGGCTACATCATTGAAAAAGTGTCGGGCCAATCCTATGGCGACTACATCAGCGAGCACTTTTTCAAGCCCCTCGGCATGACGCATTCGTACTACGGCGATGTGGTGCCCCTCATCAAAAACCGTGCAGCGGGCTACTCGCGCTGGGGCACCGATGGATACGCCAACAGCGATTACCTCAGCATGACCCAACCCTACGCCGCCGGCTCGCTGCTCTCCACCGTGGAAGACCTGTACATCTGGACCACGGCCCTGCACGCAGGCAAAGTGATCAAACCCGAATCCTTGAAAAAAGCCACCACGCCCTGCATTCTGCCCGACGGCACCAACACCCACTACGGCTTCGGTTTGCAAATGAGCAACCTGCTGGGCCATACGACAGTGGAGCACAGCGGCGGCATCCACGGCTTTTTGAGCGACCTGGTTTACGTGCCGGATGCAGACGTCTGCGTCGCCATCCTGACCAATTGCGACTGTCAGCCGCCGGGCGACGTGGCCGCCGAAATGGCGGCGCTGGCCATGGGCGAAACGCTGAACCCGCCGGCCATCACCGTGGACCTTAAAACCCTCGAAGACTACGTCGGGGTGTATGAAAACGACAAAAAGGAGCAACGCGTCATCACCGTGGAGGATGGCCAGTTGCGCTCCATGCGCAGCGGCGGCACCAAATTTCACCTCACGCCCTTTGCCGCCGACCAGTTTTTTTTCGAAGAAACCAGCGCCCGCATCACTTTCGTACGGGAAAAAGGAAAAGGGAAAAAGGTGACCCAGGCACTCGTCACGGACCGTAATTCTTCGAATAACGTGTGGGTCAAAACCGACAAGCCGCTGCCCAAGGGCCGCCCCGAAATACAGTTGCCGGAGGCCGAACTCGACAAATTCGTGGGCGAATACGAACTCGCGCCCGGGTTCAGCATCGTCATCACCCGGGAGGGAAAACAGATGTTCGGCCAGGCCACGGGGCAGGAGCGTTTTGAGATGTTTGCCGAGGCGCCCACCCATTTTTTTCTCAAAGTCGTGGATGCCCAGATCGAATTTTATCCCGAAGAAAAAGGCG
>JBGAJY010000025.1:0-39450 GCA_044224705.1 Saprospiraceae bacterium | reverse complement strand
TATAGCCCGCATATCCAAGGGTAAGAATAGCGAGTGCCAGGAGCACGAGCCGCCAAACCTTGTTGGCCGCCGGCTCGGGAGAGTTCACGGGTTTGTCCGGTGTCAGGCGCCGTTCAATATCATTGGTGATCTGCCAAACGGCGTACCCCCCCGGGACGGCATCCCCGGCATGCGGCCGCATGTGCTTCCAGGATTCGATCGATGCGACAGTGTCGGCCAAAGGCGATGTGGCCTCCTGATTTTCCGACACCTCCGCAGGTTTTTTACCTTGCCAATGTGTAGAAACCAATTGCCGCAGCAACTCAAAAATGGACACCGCTCCTGGAAATGTTCCTGCCTGGGCCATGCGAGCCACTTCTACCACCGCCGCCTGAAAAAACGCGGCCGCGTCAGCCTGCGAGGCCCCTTGCATCACCGCATCATGAACGACGGGCTGCCGGAATTCCGCATAAATCTGCCTGATAATAGCCTCGTTCGCCTGTTGCAAGCCTTCTGCGTATAGTTCAACGGGTAATGCCTCCTCCGGATTCATCATATCATGTTTTGTATTTGGCGCAAAAGTAGGGTGTTTACGGGCAGTTGCAGCGGAAGTCGCATCCAGCGCTCCTGCTCTTGCAACGACGGACAAAAAAAGAGCCAGGACATTGCTGCCCCGGCTCCATGAAAACACCTAAAACCCTATTAACTAACCTTATGAAAACAATCGTTGGAATGCGTCAGCCAATTTCCACGGTTTTTACCACAGGCTTGGCTTCGTCTTTTTTGGGAAGCGTGACGTGCAAAATTCCGTTTGAATAAACAGCGGTCACGCCATTCTGGTTCACAGTTTCGGGCAGATTAAAGCTGCGTTTGAAGGAAGAATAATGAAATTCGCGACGCATGAATCGCTCTTGTTTGTCCTCCGTCGTGGTTTCGCGGTTGGCCCCCACCGTAAGCTGGTCACCTTCGACCTGGATCGAAAAATCCTGTTTGTCAAAGCCGGGAGCGGCAATTTCCAGCCGGAAAGCATCGGGCGTTTCCAGCACATTGACGCCGGGTTGATTGACCACTGAGTCTGCGCCAACAAAATCGGACAAGCTGTGATTCAGAAAATCGGTAAAAAAACTGCCGGGAAACGGCTTGGCCGAATTGGCCGGAAAGTATCTTGAGATGTTAGCCATGATATGAAATGATTTTTAAAGTTGTTGAAACGTTCGAAACGGTGCGAAGGGCACTCATCAGTTGATTTCAATCGTTTTGGTAATGGGCTGAGCCTCGGGTTTTTTCGTCAATTCCACCTTCAGAATGCCATTGTTCAATGTGGCGCTCACACTGCCCGCATCCACAGTGTCGGGCAGGCGGAAACTGCGGGAAAAGGACTGGAAAGCGAATTCACGGCGCCGGAATTGAGCATTAGCCTCCTCATGGGCTGTCTCTTTCTTTGCAGAAACGATGAGCAGGCCTGATTCTACCTTTACCTGAAAATCCGATTTGTCTAGGCCAGGCGCCGCCAGTTCGATGCGAAAACCCTGGTTGGTTTCAATGATATTGACGGCGGGCTGGGTAGCAGTGGCTTGAAACTGGGGGTACAGAAAATCAAGGATGCTGCGGGCTGGAACCGTTTGAAATTTTACGAGTGACATGGCAGAAAGAGATTTTTGAATGAAAAATATACTGTTTTGTAACCTCGCTTTTCAATCCCTGTGCCAGCGCGGGTATTGGTTCTATTTTGTCAGAACTACGCAAAACACCATATGCCAAATTGACACAAATCTTCCGCAAGACTGCCCTTTTGTCTTGTTTTCCATTATTGTAAGTTAATCTTTACCTTAAAATGTTCCAAACCGATCTCCTTTTAGGCAAAACTGTACTCGTCACCGGTGGAGGCAGCGGTATCGGGCTCGAAATTGCGCAGCAGTTTTTACGCTCCGGCGCTACTGTTTTTATCGCCTCTCGCAAAGCCGACCGACTCGAAAAAGCGCTCCCCTTGCTCCGGCCGCTCGGTCCCGTTTTTGCCCGGGCTGCCGACATTCGCGAGCCCGAACAGGTCGAACAACTCGCCGATTTTATCGCCTCCTCAGGCAACGGGCGACTGGATATTCTGGTCAATAATGCAGGCGGGCAATTTCCCAGCCCTGCCGAAGACATCAGCCCTAAAGGCTGGCAAGCCGTGATCAACACCAATCTGAACGGCACCTGGAATGCCACCCAAACCATGGCCAAGCGCTTTTTTCTTCCTCAAAACCAAGGCGTTGTAGTCAATATTGTGGTGAACAACTTTCGCGGCTTCCCGGGCATGTCGCACACCGCCGCAGCCCGCGCGGGCGTTATGAACCTCACCCAATCGCTGGCCGTCGAATGGGCACGACGGGGCGTGCGGCTCAATTGTATCGCCCCCGGCATCATCCAAAGCAGCGGACTGGAGAACTACCCGCCCGAACTACTGGCCGGCATCGAACAAACCATCCCGATGGGGCGCCTGGGCAGCACCGAAGAAGTGGCCACCCTGGCACTTTTCCTGGCAAGCCCCGCAGGAGCGTACATTACCGGTGAAACTATTTTTATCGACGGTGGCGCAAGACTTTGGGGGGATATCTGGAAATATGAATGATGAATGATGAATGATGAATGATGAATGATGAATGATGCGACATAATATTTTATTGATCAGTGTTTTACTGCTCCATTTGAGTTTGTGGGGTCAATCTGCGGATACGCTACGGCAGGCGCTGGCATTACCCGTCGAGGCCAGGCAGGCTACCGGCGACAACCTGGGCCAGATTTACGTGGTGACAACCGCTAATGCCCTCGTGAAATATGCGCCCGACGGCCGCCTCCTGGCCCGCTACACCAACAACCGGCTGGGAGCAATCGGCACCGTCGACGCCAGCAACCCCTTGAAAATACTGGTCTGGTTTGCCGATTTCCGGACAGCCGTGCTGCTCGACCGGAGTCTTACGCCGCTAGGCGAACTGAACCTGATCAGCGCAGGCTTCCCCGAAGTGCGTACCGTGGCCTCATCGGCCGATGGCAACCTGTGGCTGTATGACGAGATCGCGTTCAAATTGCGGAAAATCAGCCCCGACGGCACACCGCTTTTTGAAAGTCAGGACCTTAGCCAAATCATGCCCGAACGCCTGAACATCGCTTGCCTGCGCGACGACGGCACCCGGCTTCTGGCAGCCGATCCCGTCCAGGGACTGATCAACTTCGATGCCTACGGACAGTTTTTAAAGGTATTGCCGCTCAGCGGCATAAACGATTTTCAGTGGTTAGACGAATCTGTGATTTGGCATTCCGGCGGCGTCTTGCATCGATACGAGCTGCGCACTTTTCAGGACCGGCTCGCCACCTTGCCCGTGGATACAAGCGGTGGAGCCTGGATCGGAGCCAGCCAGATTTTTGTCAGGAGCGCCAAAACGCTGCTCGTTTTTCATTGGTAACCCATCATTTTAAGGCTTCATTCCCCGTTATGACGATTCGCATTTTGACAAAAAAAGAAGAAATGCTTCCGCTCTTCCCGCTTATTCATCAACTGAGCCCAAACGTGAGCGAAGCGGAGTATGCGACATATCTCGACGACATGCTGGCGCACGGCTACCGCATGGCGGCAGCATTTGACGAGACCTCCGGTGAATGCTTCGGCCTCTCCGGCATCTGGACGGGCACCAAAATTTACAGCGGCAAATACATGGAAATGGACAACGTAGTGGTAAACGCCGCCCACCGTTCGCGCGGCATCGGTAAGTTGCTCTGCGATTTTTCTCTCGACCTGGCACGCCGCGAAGGCTGCCGGACGGCCATGCTGGACGCTTACCTGGAAAATGCCAAGGCCCACGCGTTTTACGAGCGCGAAGGTTTTATACGCAGGGGGTATCATTTTATCAAAAAACTGGCCTGACTCCCGGCAGCCCAAGGGACAGATGGCTAACGTAGCAAGCTAAGGTTCCCAACCTTTATTTCTTCCGTCCCGTCGGATTTCCGGAGCCGGATCAGCCAGCCGTACACTCCAGCCGGGAGCCGCCTGCCCCGAAATGTACCGTCCCATTGGGGCATTTCACCTTCGGCAGTCGTGTACAAAAGCGCCCCCCAGCGGTCGTAAATGGAACAGGACAACAGAGTCGAATTGGGGTGAAGCGAAACTGTCCAGCGCACGTTGCCGCCTTCGCTGTCGGGAGCAAAAACATTCGGAACAAAGATTTCAGCGTCCTCACAGCGAAAAAGCCGAAGGGTAATGGAGTCGGTCACCCGGCAAAGGCCTTTAAGCGCCGTCAGCCTGAAAGTACCTTCCACGGCCGGATCGAAAACCCGCAAGGCATCCGTGCTGCCGTCGTCCCATTCCCAGGCATCGAAATCGCCAGATAATGGGGCGGCCTGGAATGGTTTTTCAAGGCAGTGCAAAGTGTCGTCGTAGGCAAACAACTGGTCCTGCAGAGACGCTGTGACCCGGATGGCACCTTGCACAGTGTCGGAACAAATACCGTAGCGCTGGATCAGGGTGACCGTAAAAATACCTTCCTGGACATACACAACGGGTTCTGCAACAATCCCTTCGGTGGTTCCGGGCTCGGCGCCGGGCAGCAACCATTCCCAACCATCGGCATTGGGATTGCCCAGGGATTCGAGGCGGGTGGCCGAGCCGGCACAGGCGGAATCAGGCACCGCCAAATCGGCATCGGGATAACCGCCGGGGCAAACGTCGTCCAGCCCGAGTAAGGCCGCCGATTCTGTGACCAGGTGTTTTTTGGGCGGCAAAAGCCCGCTTTGCAACGAAAAAACCAGGTTTTCTGCAGTGACCACAGGCAGATCATTGATCAGCGGAAGCGGAGCATCCCAGTCGGGGCAGCCGGGTTCAAAATGTCCCAAAGGGCTCAATTTCAACAAGCGGGTCGGATCCTCGACGGCTTTGCCGTGTTGCGTGAACACCAGCCCGCCTTCCAGCGTAGCACGGGCCTCCAGCATGAGATAATCCGTGCACCCCTCATAGCGGCGCAACCATTCTGCCTGCTGAGCGCCCGGGGCACATTTGAGAATGGCGCTTTGCGGGAAAGCCCCGGGAATTTTGACCGTAGCAAAAACGCCCTCATCAGCAGCAAGGGTGTACAAGCCCGACACCGGGTAAGTGTCGATTTTTTTCAACCAGACCAGGGCGCCGTCGGAGGGCCGAAGACGGGCGAATGCGATACCTCCGGGTGTGGAGCCGTAGAGCAGCTCGTCGCCGTTGGCAAACTGCCCACCGTCGCGATAGAAGTAAAAATTCGGGTATTTTCTGGCCCACTGGACCGAGCCGTCGGCGCCGGTTTTGAGCAAGAAACCGTCCGTGAGCAAAGTACCTAATCCTCCGTACACGAAAATTTCGTTGTTTCCCCGGATAAAAACCCCGTTGGCGCTGCTTTCTTCGCCTGTCATGTAGGTGTTTCGGAACAATAAATCACCCGATGGCGAGACCTTGAAGAGCAAGACGTGGTTGTAAGACACCCCGTTCGACACCACCTGCGTCGCACCGATACCATGCACGACCCAGATGCTGCCGTCGGGCGAAAGCGCCAGTTGGGCGCCCGAAGCCTGGCCGCCGAAAGAGATGTACGGAGGCAGCTGGCACTCCCATTGCACGGCCCCGCCGGCGTCAAATTTTATCAGGTTGATGACGTGTTGCGGGCCGCCCAGGTCGCTGCGGTAACGAGTGACCACAAAAAATGACCCCTTATCCAGGCCCGGGATGATCTGCAGGGAGTTTTTTTCAAAATTGTCGCTATCGCGCAGCGGGCAAATTTTTTTTGTCCATACAACCGCTCCTGCGGGATCGAGCCGGACGAACTGCAGACAATCGCCCCAGGAGCCCGCCGCGACGATAGTACTGTCGGGCATGACGGCCAAGCCATACGGAGAGTGCAAACTGTCGATTTTGTAATGAAAAGTGCCCTGCGCGCAGGCCGTGAAGCCAGGCGCGGCGGCAAAGAGGACGCAACAGATCAGACGGAAGAGATGCACGGTACAATTTTACGGAAAATCGGGCGCCGTGGCAATTGCCCGGGGCCAGGGCGCCAGCAAGGCCGGGCTCAGGGCAAATAAACCTTCTCCGGTATTTTTTTCCCGTCTCACCAACAGGCGATTCCAAACGCCTAAATTTGAATCTTCCTGTTCAATCTTCATCCCACACCCATGAATTACATCCGCCTCGTTGGCAGCCAGTTAGCGGCACTTTTCCTTGCTTGTACCGCTTTTTCCCAAAACACGGTCGAATTTCCACCCTGCGGCACGGACGCGTATTACCAAATGAAATTTGCCGCACAGCCGGCCCTGCGCCAGTCGCATGCGGAAATGGAAGCCCAACGCTACGAACGCGCCAACAACACCCTCAATGCGGCCGCCAAAAGCGATCCAACGCTTAAAACCCTGCCCGTCGTTTTTCATATCGTACACGACAACGGCGCGGAAAACATTTCCGACGACCGCGTGCTGGCCGCACTCGAACACCTCAACCAGGCCTTTGCCCATATCGGATATTACGCCCAGAACGGCCCGGGTGATGACGTGCAGTTCCGGTTTTGTCTGGCACGCCGCACACCGGAAGGCGGCGCCACTTCGGGCATCACGCGCACCCCGTCGGTCCTCACCGTCCACGCGCAATCGGAGGACACCCTGAAAAACCTAATTCGCTGGGAACCAACCCGTTACGTCAATATCTGGATCGTGCGCAGCATCAGTTCCAGCGGCCCATATCCGGTACTGGCGGGTTACGCCACGCTTCCGTTTTCGCATGGCGCGCCGTACGACGGCATCGTGATCGATGCAGACTACGTAGGCGTTTCACCGCAAAACGACGCCGTGCTGGCCCATGAAATGGGACATTACCTCGGGTTGTACCACACCTTCGAGGGGGGCTGTCAGAACCAAAATTGCCTGCTCGACGGCGACCGGGTGTGCGACACGCCGCCCGACCAGTCCACTTTTACCGCCTGCCCGTTCAATTCCTGCTCCACCGATGCCGATGCGCCGGCGCCCAATCCGTTCATCACCGACGTGCCGGACGCGAGCCAGAATTTTATGGACTACGTGCCCTGGTCGTGCCGTTCGGGTTTCACGGCAGGGCAGGGCGAACGCATGCAGGACCTGAGCCTGGCCCTGCGATACAGCCTGATGGATTCTTACGGTTGTCTGGAACCCTGCGCTGCGCCGATCGTCGCGGCCTTTACGACCAGTGGCACGACGGCGCCGGTGGGCGACACTATTTTTTGCTGGAACCAAAGTGCCGGCGCTTTGGAATATGCCTGGTACGTCGATCACGTGCAGGTCTCCGTCGCTCCCGATTTCGCTTACATCGGCAATACATTGGGTTACCATTTAATCCAGTTGAAGGCAATCGGCGCGACGGCCAATTGTGTCAGCATTTTTTCGAAAGTGGTGAAAGTGGAATGCAACCTGCAAGGTTTTATCAGCTACGACGCCGGCCAGGTGCAAACCGGGCAGCCCGTGACATTTACCGCGGCGGTCGAGCACGTTGACCAATACTCCTGGACGGTAAACGGCGCCGCAACGGGCGGCGGCGGGACCTTGACCCAGGTGTTCAATACGGCCGGGAGTTATCAGATCGGGCTGCATGTGAGCAATGAGTATTGTTCGGCAGATTATAGCGTAATCGCGGCGGCTTACGCTTTTTGTGCCCCCCTGGCCCCGCAGCAGTGGAGCTACACAGGCTGGGGTTATCCATTCATGACCGTGGCTGAAACCTGGGCCAACGGCGATCTCCTCCTGGGCGGGGACGACGTCGGGCCTTGTCTTGCTCGTTTCAGACCCGACGGCACACTGACCTGGAAAAAAGGTCTGGGAATCGATCCGTACTTTGCAAAAATGAACAATGCCTGCGTCCTGCCCGATAATGGCCTGATGGCAGCCGTTGTAGAAGATTATGACAGCGCAAGTACCGTAATGATGCGCCTGGACAGTCTGGGAGACGTTGTGTGGAGCAAAAAACTGACGGGAATTTCAATTCAAATGACGGCGGCTCAGCAGGACGGGACCACAATTCTGGTTGGGAACGCCCTGACAGACTCGTTCAATTACATTGCTGTACTCATTGGCCTCGATGCCGGAGGCAATCTGTCCTGGCAAATGGCCGATACGATTTTTTACTCTAGTCAGCAATGTGTGGCCGCGGCCGGAGGAGGTTTTTTTGTCAGTTTTTGGGATAATTCGTATTCGAAATACTGTGTAATGAGAATTGATGCCGATGGGCAAATCGTCTGGAAACAATTTTACGCGCCGGAAATCTCCGTGCAGTATTATCAATTGAACAACCTCGTACCCGAGCCCGATGGCGGAATTTCCCTGTCGTTCAGTTATTATGACGGGGAGCATAACATGGTATTGGTTCGTTGCGACGCCGACGGGGCGATCAGCTGGGTAAAAAAGTATAGCGTCACTACCTCGCCGACTTTTGATCTTCAAGAGCATGTTTGGATAAAAAAAACCGGCGACGGCGGCTATATTTTCAGCGGAAACCGATCCAACTCCGTCGTGGGCAATAACTGGAATGCCCAGACTTTTGTGCGATTGAACCCCTCCGGCGCTGTACTATGGTCGTTTGGCGTAAAATCAACTGCTACTATTTCCAACTTTCCCATCGCGGCAACCGGCGCCGAATGGCAAGGTTCAATCATCCTCCCGCTGCTCAATCCGGATGACAACGACGGCCTCAGTCTGATGCGCACCAATGCAAACGGCTTTGCCGGGGGATGCCTCGAACAACAAGTCAGCGTGTACCATCAGACCAGCAGCGCGACTACTGCTCCGGCGCCGCATACGTTTCTGCCTGCCGTGATCGCGGGTATTCAGGATTTCAGTTTCCCCATCGAAAATCAAAGCCTGGGGCGCTTTCCGACTTGCACCGAACGGCCGATTTGCGCCGAAAACTGCATCAACGGCGCAGATGACGACAACGACGGTTATACGGATTGCTATGACCCGCAATGCGATTGTTATCATCCCGTCCAGTGCGGCGCCATGAACGTGCCCGGCAACTTATCCTTCCGCATAGCCTGGGAGTCGCCGGTGGGCCGCGTTCAGGCCAATGCGCTGGCAGTAGTGGGCAATTTGAACCCTAAATCGGGCACGCTTCCGGAAATTGTGGTTCCCGCCGCTCCGCGCGACGGCGAAGCGCAGACCGACTCTCTGTTCATCTTTCGGGGCGATGGGACCAACCGTACCCACCCTGGATTTGTGCGGGTCAGTTTCAGCCTGCAATCCCGCAATTTTGCATGGCCCAGCCTGGGCGACATCAACAGGGACGGCATACCCGAACTGAATGTAAATACCAATTCTACCGGTTACGTCCTCAGTTACCGCAAGTTTCAGGACACCTCTTCGACAAGCTCCAGTATGCCCAGCGCAATGTCGTCGTGGCCTCTGGATAAATCAAAACCCGTCTGGCGCACACACCTGGCCGATTTTGATGCGGACGGCGAGGCGGAAATCATGGCCGGCGCCAATATTTACCGTCAGGAACGGCTCAACCCTTCCCAGATTTACTGGCGTTTCGGCGCCAAAGGCGATACGACAAAGCCTTACGGCCGACTGGCCTACAACAATTTCCAGTATGGCACGGCCAACCCTGTCGCAACGGAATTACTCACCCGAAACTTGTGCAACGGAGACCCGGATTGCGACGGCCTTGAACTCGCCGCCGGACCGGCAATTTACTCTGTGGACATCACCGGCTGGGACGCCGACCCCGGCCAGCTCAGCATCCGCCGCAACCTCAACGACCTCGACCCCGGCTCGGCTGTCTGGAGCGACGGCTACACGGCCGTGGCCGATGTGGACCTCGACGGCATACTGGACGTCGTGGTTGCCGGGCGGCGCAACAACGTGTACGGCGTGTACGCCTGGAACCGCAACGGCTTGCTGCGCTTTTTTCCCTACCCCGTCAACACCCCGCTCAGCGGCGGTCAGCCCTGCATCGCCAACGTTTTTGACGACCGAAAGGCGGGTTTCGCGGCCGACTGGCCCGAAATCATCGTGCCCAGCGCCAACCGGCTGACTTGTTTCAACCTGCAAATTGCCGCATCCAATCCCGGCCAGCCTTACTGGTGGAGCATCACGACGACCGACGACCAGGGCCTCAGCCCGGCCGTGGCCTTCGATTTCAATGCCGACGGGCTCGACGAACTGGTGTACCACGACCTGACCCAGCTGCGTGTGCTGTTCGGCGACATCGAGCCTTTGCCCGCCGGCGTGGACGCAGCGCGCAACTGGTTCGCGCTCCCGGCCCCGACGGCCCCGACGGACGCCTATCCGGTCGTGGCGGATTGCGACGGCGACGGCGAAGCGGAGATCATTTTTACCAGCTTCGGCCCTGACGGCCCTGACAGCGCGGGCAGCCTGCGCGGCCAGCTGCGCGTGCTCGAAAGCGCCAACGTGCCCTGGGCCGGCACCCGGCCGGTTTGGAACCAGTTCGGCTATGCGCCCACCCAGATCGAGGACGACCTCAGCGTGCCCGTTCAGCAGCAGGAGCCGCACAAGACACTCGGCGGCCATCGCCCCTTCAACCGGTTTTTAGGTCAGTCGCCGGCTTTGAACGATAATTGGGAGCCCTATGTCGGGCTGCCCGATGCAGCTGCCAGCATCGACAGCGCCTGGTGCGGCGACGAACGGCTGCACCTCCGCCTGAAAGTGTGCAATACCGGACAAGGGCCTTTGTCCGACTCGTTGCCGCTGCGTTTTTATGAATCCAACCCCACGATCAGCGCGGCTCCATCCTGGGGAGAAGAACAATTTTTTACCCAAAAACTGCCCGCCGGCGGCTGCGCCACGCAGGAGTTCAGCATCCCGGTGTACAATGCCGTGCTGTACTATGGCTTGCTCAATGCGCCCTCCGCGCCCGCACCGCCGTTTGTGCTGAACGACAGTTTTCAGCCGGCCAGAAGCCGGGAATGCGACTATACGAACAACCTGTTCACGACCTACTGGACCTGGGAAACGCCGTCGCTCGACCTCGGTCCCGACCAACTGGCCTGCTCCGCCAATGCCGTGGCGCTCGATGCCGGTGCGGGATTTGGCCGCTACCGCTGGCAGGATGGTTCTGAAAATCAAATCTTTACCGCCCTCGGACCCGGTCAGTACTGGGTCGACGCGTGGGATGAATGCGGTTTCAAACAAAGCGATACGATCCGGCTGGAATTGAACCCGGCCGGGCAACTTGACCTTGGGCCCGACCGGATACTGTGCAAGGGCGACACCCTGGCCCTGACCGCAAGCGGATTCGACAACGTCGTCTGGTCGCCTGGCTACGCGACGCTCTGCGCCGTTTGTCCTTCGACATTTTTCACCACGGATTCTTCCTTGCTGATTGTGGCCACCGGCATCACAGGCGACTGCTTCGCTTCCGATTCGCTGCTTATTTTCGTGCCCGTCCTCGATCTGGCGCTGTCGTCGACGCCTGCGCAATTGGGGCAATCCGACGGCACGGCTTCGGTAGTGGTAAACGGAGGGGCTGGAACCTCACTGCTTTACGCCTGGAACACCGTACCACTGCAAACCACCGCAACTGCCACAGGGCTTTCGCCGGGTCCTTACCTGGTCACCGTGACCGGACAGGAGGGATGCAGCGCCGTTGGCCAGGTGATAGTGGAGCAAGCCGTGGCCGTTTCAGATGTGGAAAGCCATTCGAACTGGAACATCCGGCCCAATCCTGCCGGCGACATTTTTTTCATCGAAGGTATTTTTACAAAAACAACGAGCCTCGATGTCCTGATCGTCAATTCCCTGGGGCAAACCGTTTGGCAAAAAAGCGCCGTCTTCTCTGACCGTTTGAGCATGCCGGTGGATTGCCGGGCATGGCCGAAGGGCGCTTACGAGGTCGTTCTTAAGAGCGCGGCGAGGCTGGAAACCAAAATCGTGGTATTGCAGGCGAATTAGCGGAAAAAAGTCCTATTTGCCGGCGAGAGTCTTTAAATGCTAAGCTGGTCTTTCGCATTTTGTCAATAGCAAGGGGCGAGCGATAGGACACGGATAACACGGATGCAAGCAGCACGGATTCACACCGATAAAACCGAGTTTTACGGTTCAAAATCTGTAAAAATCCGTGCTGCTTGCATCCGTGTTATCCGCGTCCCATCATGCCAATACGGACATTATCCGCATTTTGACGGGGTGTGAATTGACCGGCAACTCCGTGCAGGCAATTGGTTTTTATTTTTCAAACATCGCCGGAAAAGGCGGTCTGTAAAAAATAAGTCTGCCCTTTATCAACGCTTTATACCCAACCCTTCAACTGAACCGGTAAAATGCGAAAGTCGAGATAAGAGCATGGAACGGTTGGTCAGGGCGCTAGCCGCTCGATGCGCCAATGCCCGCTGTCTTCCCGTGTGTATAAAATCCGGTCGTGCAACCGGCTCTCCCGGCCCTGCCAGAACTCGATCCGCTCGGGCCGCAACCGGTAGCCGCCCCAGAAAGAAGGCAGCGGCAGCATTAAGGCGCCGGCATATTCCTGCTGCAACTGCGCCACCGTATTTTCGAGTACTTCGCGGCCCGAGACCGGGCGGCTTTGCGGACTGGCCCAGGCGCCGATCTGACTGCCGACGGGCCGGCTTTGGAAGTAGGCGCGCGACTCCTCTTCCGACACTTTTTCCACCGCGCCTTCGATGCGGACCTGCCGTTCCAGTTCGAGCCAGGCGAAAAGCAGCGCGGCGCGGGGATTGGCCTCCAGGTCTTGGCCTTTGCGACTTTCGTAGTTGGTGTAGAACACAAAACCCTGATGGTCAATACCTTTCAACAGGACCACGCGGGCGCTGGGCTGGCCCAGGGCGTTCACTGTGGCGAGGGTCATGGCATTCGGTTCGGGCAATTGGCTGTCCAGCGCTTCGTTGAACCAGGCGTCGAACTGGGAGATCGGGTCGTGCCGGACGTCCTGTTCGGAAAGCGTTTCGCGGGCATAATTTTTGCGCAAGGCGGCGAGTTCGGCGGGTGTTATTTCGGGCATGTCGTTGGTCAGTTTGATGAATCGCCGCAAAGGTACAGGAACCCTGCGCTATCCTTTTTCCAGGGCCGCCGGGGGCGGATTTTTTATAATAAATCCATACACCAACAGGGCGAGTGCGGGCAGAAAACCGCCAAGCAGGTACCATTTGGCGTGCCCGAAATCGAGCCGCATTGACCCGGCACAAACGGCCAGCCAGGCGCCGAGAATGATCCAGACGGGTTTGCGCATAAAAGCGTCGTCGAAGTCGGATGGCGGAATCCACAGCCGGTTTTCAGTCAAAAACAGGGGCGTGAGTTTGCGATAGTCCCAGATCAGCAGCCAGGTATTGGCTAAAAACATCAAAAAAGTGATCGCGGGAGTGCCTTTGAAGCCCACCGACCAGGTGATGAGCCATACATTGATCATGATCGGGTAAAACAGAAGGGCGCCGAGTGTGGCGAAGCGCTGCGTCATGAGCAGCACCGCCGCGACCACCTGACCCCAGCCCAGGAAATTCCAGTAAAACCCTGTTTGGTACATCGCTTCGAAAAAGAAGCCGATGGGCGTATCGACCGACATGGTCGTGAAGCGCTCGCCCATCACCTTGGGCATGCCGGCAAATACGAAGGCGCTGCCGATGAGGTAGCGCAGGTTGATGGCGAATAACTGGACGAGGCGGAGGCGTTTGAGGCGTTCGATCAGGCGGACGATCGGGGAAAGCAGGGAGGCGGGCATCGGGTGGGTGTTTTTTACATTACAAAAGTCGGATTTGGCTCGTCACAGACCATTTTTTCGGATAAAAGCCGGCCGCGAAACGATCAGTACCTGTCGTTTTGTCGTGGACGGATGCCGCTTTTCTGCCAAAACCCGCGTCTTATCTGTGGTGGCAAGCAATTTGACCAGTGGGCCCAAACAAGCCTGGGAGATTTTTTGCTGTCAGTATGACATAAGCGCATTTTTCGCGAGCCCAATTCGTTAAAAAAATTGAATGTTTGCAACAGCACATCCCAAAGGCTTAATCCTTGAACCCATATCGCGTAGTATGAGTATGTTTGAAAATTGGTTGATGACCCCTGAATCAGAAGACGAACCCGATTTCGTACCGCTTTTTTCCCTCGAAGATGAAGATGAGGCGAAAGCCGGCGAGGTATTCCCCGATACCCTGCCCATTTTGCCCTTGAAAAATACCGTGCTGTTCCCCGGCATTGTCACGCCCATCACCATCGGTCGCGACAAGAGTATCCGCGCCGTACAGAAAGCCTACGAAGACAACCGCCTTGTCGGCGTTTTGTCGCAAAAAGACGTCAAAATCGAGAACCCTTCGGCCCGCGACCTCTACCGGATCGGCACCATCGCCCGTATCCTGAAACTGCTGAAAATGCCCGACGGCTCCACCACTGCTATCCTGCAGGGCCGCAAACGTTTTTTCCTCGACGACATGGAAACGGAAGATCCTTACATGATCGGCCGCATCCACGACATCGAATATGAGCAACCGAAGAACAAACTCGAATTCCGAGCGCTCATCAGCAGCATCCGCGATTCGGCCCGGCACATCATCGAACTGTCGCCGCAAATCCCCTCAGAAGCCGTCGTCATGTTGAAAAACATCAACAACGACAACTTCCTGCTCAACTTCATCTCTTCCAACCTCGGCATCAAAGTCCACGAAAAACAGGCCATCCTCGAAATCTCCAACATGAAGGAGAAAGCGAGCCATATCCTGCAGCACATGGACGCCGAACTGCAACTCCTCGAACTCAAAGACCAGATCGAGGCCAAGGTGCGCACCGATATCGAGAAACAACAGCGCGACTATTTCCTCAGCCAGCAGCTCAAAACCATCCAGGAGGAGCTCGGACAAAACCCGCAGGAGGAGGAAATCAACGCCCTCGTAGAGCGCGCCCGCAAGAAAAAATGGCCGAAACCGGCGCAGGAAACCTTCGTGCGCGAGATCAACAAGATCCGCCGCGTGAACCCGCAGGTGGCCGAGTACGCCATCGGGCTGAACTACCTCGAAACGCTGCTCGACCTGCCCTGGCTGGATTTTACCAAAGACAATTTTGACCTCAAACGGGTCAAACAAGTGCTCGATGCCGACCATTACGGCCTATCCAAGGTCAAGGAGCGCATCCTCGAACACCTCGCCGTGCTCAAACTGAAAGGCGATATGAAAGCCCCGATCCTTTGCCTCGTCGGCCCTCCCGGCGTTGGCAAGACCTCCCTGGGCCAAAGCATCGCCAAAGCGCTCAAACGCAAATACGTGCGCATGAGCCTCGGCGGACTGCACGATGAAGCCGAAATCCGCGGCCACCGCAAAACATATATCGGTGCCATGCCGGGCCGAATCATTCAGTCGCTCAAAAAAGCCAAGGCAGGCAATCCGGTCTTTATCCTCGACGAGATCGATAAAGTGGGCAAAGATTTCCGCGGCGACCCCTCCTCGGCCCTGCTCGAGGTGCTCGACCCGGAACAAAACACCACTTTTCACGACAATTACCTCGAACTGGAATACGACCTGTCGAAAGTTCTGTTCATCGCCACGGCCAATTCGCTTTCGACCATACAGCCGGCCCTGCTCGACCGCATGGAGATTATCCCCATCGCCGGGTATTCGCTGGAAGAAAAAGTGGAAATTGCCAAACGCCATCTCATTCCCGAGCAGCGCAAGGAGCACGGATTGAAGCCTAACCACGTGAAAATCAGCGACAAAGCCCTCGTTCGCATTATTCAGGACTACACCGCTGAAAGCGGCGTACGCAGCCTCAGTCGCGAGATTGGGTCCGTGATGCGCTACGTGGCCAAACGTGTCGCGATGAACGAGGTGAATGAGTTTTCCGTCAAACCCGAACACCTGCGCGCCATCCTCGGCCCTACCAAATACAGCACCGATTCCTACACCGAACAACACGAACCCGGCGTGGCCGTTGGCCTGGCATGGACCTCCGTGGGCGGTGAAATCCTTTTCATCGAAGCCAGCCTCAACAAAGGCGGCGGCCGCCTGCAACTCACCGGCAACCTCGGCGAAGTGATGAAAGAAAGCGCCAGCACGGCCCTCAGCTACATCAAAGCCCACGCCGACGCCCTGGGCATCGAGGCCGAAGCGCTCGAAAAAACCGACATCCACATCCACGTGCCCGAAGGCGCCATCCCGAAGGACGGCCCCTCGGCGGGTGTCACGATGTTGTCGGCACTCACCTCGGCCTTTACGCGCCGCCCGGTGAAACCCTTCCTGGCCATGACCGGTGAGATCACCCTGCGCGGCAAAGTGTTGCCCGTGGGCGGTATCAAGGAGAAAATCCTCGCCGCCAAACGCGCCGGCCTCAAAGAGGTGCTGCTCTGCCGCGAAAACCAGAAACACGTGGAAGATATCGAGCCGGAATACATCAATGGCCTGACTTTCCGCTATGTGGACCGCATGGAGGAAGTGCTGGAAGTGGCACTGGGGATTCCGATGGTGCGGAAGGCGTGGAAGAACGGGGTGGTGAAGAAGGGGAGGAAGAAGGTGGAGACAGTGTAATAATGTCACGCCAAAATACAAGGGCGCAAAGTTCGGGATGCCGGGCTTTGCGCTCTTTGCGTACTGGCGTGAGTATCGAAGCGGCAGTCCGAGTTAAGATTCGGATGAGAGGTTGGCGAGTTGGCGATAATATTCAAACTTGGGTAAATCATCAAGAGACATGTATACGTCGCCAATAGTTTCATATAAGCCTAAAACCGATGGATGGTCCAACATGGCTGTCGATTCCCAAATTTTTAATGCACGAAGCAAATATTCCAATGCCTCGGAGTACTTACCCGATCTCTTGAATGCTACCCCGACATTGCTGTAACTCGTGGCCAGATCAGGGTGGTCATCTGGAAGAACGGACTCCCATTGTTTCAAGGCTTTCATTTCATACTCCAGCCCTAATTCAAAATCACCCAGATCCTCATAAGCCACTCCGACATTATTATAGCTTCTTGCCAAATCCGGATGATTGGGAGGCAGTATGGCTTCACGAATTTCGAGGGCTTTAATCGCGTATTCCAGTGCTTTGGGATAATCCTCCAAATCTCCGTAGGTCACACCAAGCGTATTGTAGTTTCTTGCCAAATCAGGGTGATCGGGAGGAAGCGTTTGTTCCCAAATTTCCATTGCTTTTATCTTGTATTTCAATGAATCGGCATGATGTCCTAATCTCTCCAATGTTACACCTGTGGAGTGGTAGGCAAATGCCAATTGAGGGTCGTCCGACGATTGCGTCGATTCCAGGATTTCCAAGACTCTCATGTCGTATTCCAATGATGTAGCATATTTACCTAAGTATAAATACACCGCTCCCAGGTTAGACAAACTCCCTACCAAATTGGGATGTGTAGCTGGAAACATTTTCTCAAAATGCCCATGGATATACAGATAATAATCAAGAGCAGTTTTATAATAACCATTGAGTAAAAGACAATGAGCCAGTTTGTCTATTGCAAACAATTTCGCATCGTCTTTTTCATCATTTTGGTCATCCCACTGTTCAACTATTTGCCATCGTATTTTCAATTCTTGCTGCCATTTTATCCTGAAATTTAAAAGATCGGCATATCTGGTAAGCAGCGTTCGAAAATATTCCGAGCGCGAATCTTGAACGAAAGCAATAAAGGTGGCAAGGTGGCCTTCCAGATCTGAATCAGATATTCTGTGCAATCTCAAATCTGCCGGATCAAGCCGCTCCTCATCATACCCGTTTTCATTGAGGAAAAAGATCAAATCCAGTTGCTTCCCCTGTTCCAGAAAGAAATCATATTCCGGTTTGCAATAGCGCCGCAGCGGTACAACAAAGGTTGGATGGCAGTGAAAGGCTTCCTGCTCGTCACACTCCAGCCAACCCCGATCTACCAGCCAGTCCAGTATTTCATCCAGTTTCACGACATCGTCGGTACTGTGCCTATTCCGCCCTTTCCCCTTGAAAATATTATACCCCTGCGTATACACCGGCTTCTCCACCCCGCTCAGCCCAATAATTGCCGCGATAAAATCCGGATCATGAAACTTGTCCGGCATCGCCGCCAGCTGCATCAGCGTCCATAAAATCGCCGGCGGCAGGTCGGCGAATTCCAGCAGGGCGTAGATCAGCCTTCCATCGAGGTCATCGCCCGGTCCTTCCTGAAGCAGGCGGGCCACAAGGGCGCGGGATTTTTCCGGTTGCTCTGGCGTGTTGTTTTTCAGAAAAAGCCGGAGCAGCAGCGGGCTTTGGCCCAGGTAGTCGGCCAGCTGGGCGTCCTCAATCGTTTGGCCGAAGTAGCCGAGCATGGTCTCCAGTTCGGAAGAATCCAGGGGTGGCACTTCAACAACCGCAAAAGAAAAAACATCGCGCAGCCGGAAATCCCCGCTGTCGGGCAAGGTCTGGGTGGTGATCAGTACACGCACATCGGGGATATCGAGCAGATGCAGGTGCGGCGTCAGGGCCTGAAAATCCTGCACGCCGTCCACGATGATCAATTTCGGACCGGGGCAGAATTCCTCCCAGTATTGCCGGCAGGCGAGGGCGCAGCGTTGATCGATCAGGTCGGAGCCCAGTCCGTTTTCCTTGCCGAAAGCGATTTGGGTTTCGAGCCGTTCGAGCAGGGCGTGGTCGCTGATTTGCAGGTAAAAGTCTTTCTGAAAATCGCCCGTGAAGCGATACCAGGCGGCAAAGGCGTACTCGAGCCTGCTGCGCCGAAAAATCAGCTCGGCGGTTTTTGTTTTGCCAATACCGCTTTTGCCTTGCAGCAACACAAAACGGCGTTGCACAAAGCCTTCTGTTACAGCCGCCAACACGTGTTCCCGCGGCAAAATTTTCTCCGCAGAAAGGGGGCGGTCCGCAGTCAGCAGATGATAAGGGCGCTCGGAAGCAGCGTTTTGATTTGGCATGGCGGCGGTTTTGTCCCGGAAAAATACCCACCCTCACAAGTTGCATTTCTCCAATCCACAAATCTTCACTTTTTTGCACGAAAATCAGCGCCATGCCCGCATCCCCCGCTGAAAAACTCCTGGATTTCCTCCTCCGCCACTCCGCCCTCTCCCGCGAAGAGGCCCTGGCCTTTGCCCTGCTCTGGCAGAACACCCGTACCCTGAAACGCGGCGACTACCTTTGTCCGCCCGGAAAGGTGGAACAGCACGTCTGGTTCGTGGCCGAAGGCGTGATGCGGATTTATTACCCGGCCGACACCGAAGAAATCTGTGTGGGCTTCGCTTACGAGGGCACCATGGTCAGTTCTTTCCCCTCTTTTGTGCGGCAACAGCCGTCCACTTTTTCCATCCAGGCCCTGAACCGCTGCACGATCCTGGGCATTGCGCGCAGCGATTTGTACGAATCCATCGATAAATGGCCGGCCGTGGCGCGGCTCTGGTCCGGACTGCTGGAACAAGTCGTCGCGGGCCTGGTCGAACGCGAGATCGAGATCAGCACCACCACGCCCGAACAACGCTACCACAACCTCGTGGCCCGGGCACCTTACCTCTTCCAACTCGTCCCGCTCAAATACATCGCGACCTACCTGCGCATCAAACCGGAAACGTTGAGCCGCGTGAGAGCGGGGAAATAAGGGGCAAGGGGCAACAGGCAAGAGGCAAAGGGCAAGGGGCAAGAGGCAAGGGGCAATTGGCTATAGGCAAAGGGCAAGGGGCAAAAGTGCGGGGCAAGAGGCAAGGGGCAAAAGGCAAAAGAGGCAAAATGACAATCTCGTTTCCTTTTGCCCTTTGCCTCTTGCCTCTTGTCCCTTGCCCTTTGCCTCTTGCCTTTTGCCCCTTGCCCATTGCCTCTTTTTCTTGATCCCAATCAATTTTTAGGAATGTCGGCGGGCGGACTTTTGTGCCATCAATTCACCAAAACAAATGTTCGCTATGCAACGCTCTTCCTTGATCACCCGCATTTACCTGCTGCTGCTGGCAGTGGCCACGCTCAACATCGCCCTGCAAGCCCTTTTCGACCCGCAAACCGTCATGAACTTCGTCTCCGTTTCGCTCGACGGCAACACCACCGCCCGCAATTCGATCCGGGCCTTGTATGGCGGGGTCAATTTTTTCTTCGGCATGTTCTGGATTTTCAGTGCCTTCCGCGCACAGCGTACCGGGCTGGTACTGGCCATGCTGTATACGGGCGGTTTTGTCTTCGGCCGTATCTGGAGTGTGGTCGCCGACGGCACGCCGGGCGCCTTCGCGCAGCAATGGCTGGTGACCGAAGCCATTTTTATGCTGATGGCCGCCGCATTGTTCGAATGGCAACGCCGCAGCAAAACCGTACAAACAGGATTGGCTTATTGACCATCCTTGCCCAAATGAAAACACAGGCCCTATCCGCAACAACGGAAGGGCCTTTTTCTTTGTCCGAATTTGTACTAACCTTGTTCCGGCAATCCGGAACCGGGTTGTTGGCATTTCAAATCCGAACATGAAAACTTTGCTTTTTGCACTCGGCTGCTGCAGCGCGCTGACCGTTTCCAGAACGAGCGTTTTTCATGCCCCGCCCGTTTTAACCGGCCGCTGGGAAGTAGTAGCGTATTCCGAACAGGGCATTCCCGTAGACAAAAAACGCGACGCCCTGGCGCAAGCCAGGACGGTGTACGAACACGTCCGGGAAGAGCGCGCCCGCACATACTTCGGCTACGACGCCACCTGGGACGAGCTCAGCCGCCGCGAAAACCGCGCCTTCCAGCGCTGGTCCGAGCTGGACAGCACCGTGGAAACCCGGCGGATTGCGGAGGCCATCCGAACGCCCTATTTCGCCGTGTTTTTTGCCGACAGCACACTGGCCGCTTACAACAAAGTGCCCGCCACGAACCAAATCCTTTTCCCCGAGAAGCGACACTACATCTTTTCGCCCGCGACCATGAGCCTCGACATCTGGCAGCCCAACGCAGAGGCGCCTTACGGAAAATGGGACGCCCAAATCCTCCGGCTCGATACCGAACACCTGACCCTTTTCCTGCCCGAAGAAGCGGAAATCGTAGAACTCGTCCGGGCCGACGGAGCATTGCCCTGAACCTGTCTTTTTGGTAAAAATGTCCTGAAAAATGAAACCATACGAACGCCTGCTCCTCGACAACAAGCGATGGGCCCAGGAAAAAGTGGGGCAAGATCCCGATTTTTTCAAACGCCTGGTCGACATCCAACAGCCCGATTTTCTCTGGATCGGCTGCTCCGACAGCCGGGTACCGCCGGATGAGATCACCCAAACCCAGCCGGGTGAAATCTTCATCCACCGCAACGTGGCCAACCTCGTGATCCATACGGACATGAACCTGCTCAGCGTGCTGCAGTTTGCCGTGGAAGTACTGGAAATCAAACACATCATCGTCTGCGGACACTACAACTGCGGCGGCGTAAAAGCAGCCCTGAGCCGGCATTCATTCGGCCTGATCAACAAATGGCTGCGGCATATCAAGGACATTTACCGGATACACCAGGCAGAAGTGGATGCCCTGCCCAGCGAAGCCGAACGCCTCAACCGCATGATCGAACTGAACGTGCGGGAGCAGGTGATGAATTTGGCCAAAACTTCCATCGTGCAAAAAGCCTGGAAACAGCATGGCCGCCCACACCTGCACGGCTGGGTGTACGACCTGCACGACGGCATCATTCACCCGCTCACTGAAATGGCCCCGGGCGACCTGCCCGACCATGAAATTTACGAGTACGACAACCTCGACGAGTAACCCGTGCACTATCCACTGGAAATTCCGCTCGGCCGTACGCACATGCCTGCGCACCTCCTGTTCGAAATGCTGGCCTACACCCTGGGCTACCAGCTGTACCTGCGCCTGCGCAATCGCTCGCAGGACCGGATCAGCGACGAACACCGCAACTGGATTTTCCTCGGCGCAGCCGCCGGGGCATTTCTGGGCAGCCACCTGCTGGGTATCCTGGAACGCCCCGCCGAACTGTCGAAACTGAATCTACAGTTCTTTTTCGCCAATAAAACCGTGCTCGGCGGCTTTCTCGGCGGGCTCATCGGCGTCGAAACCACCAAAAAACTCCTCGGCGTCACCCATTCTTCGGGCGATCTGATGACCTACCCGATCCTGCTGGCCCTCATCGTGGGACGTATCGGATGCCACTTCGCGGGGCTGACGGATGGTACACAGGGCTTGCCCGGCAGCCTGCCCTGGGCGGTCGATTTTGGCGACGGATTGCCGCGGCACCCGATGAATTTGTATGAAATCGCCTACCTGGCCGGGCTCGCCCTCCTGATTTTTTTTCTGGAAAAAAACCGCCCGCTTGCCGACGGCCTGCGCTTCAAAATTTTCCTGATCGGATACCTGCTCTGGCGTTTTTTCTCCGAATGGCTGAAACCCGCATGGTTTTTCCCTTTCGGCCTCAGCACGATCCAACTGGCGGCTTTGGCAGGGCTATTTTATTACCGAAAGACCATCTTTGCACTCCATCGCCACCTGATTTTTCAGAAAAAAACCGCTCTTTAAGCATTTGAATGCCTTCCAACATCAAGAAAATCCCATTCAAATACAAAAACATGGAACGCCCATACATCTACTACGACTTTACCCTCTCCCTCTGTCCACACTGCCTGCGCCGGGTAGACGCCAAGATCATTTTTGAAGACCAGAACGTCTTCATGCTCAAACGCTGTCCCGAACACGGCGCATCCAAAGTCCTGATCGCCACCGACGCCGATTACTACCGCACCACCCGCAACTACGCCAAGCGCAGCGAAATGCCGCGCAAATTCAATACCCGCACCCACCACGGCTGCCCTTACGACTGCGGGCTTTGCCCCGACCATGAGCAACACTCCTGCCTCACTATCGTGGAAGTGACCGACCGCTGCAACCTCGCCTGCCCGACCTGCTACGCCGAATCCGCCCCGCACCACGGCCGGCACCGCAGCCTCGAAGAAATCGAGTACATGCTCGACCTCGTGGTCGCCAACGAAGGCGAGCCCGACGTGGTGCAGATCAGCGGCGGCGAACCCACCGTGCACCCGCAATTCTTTGACATCCTGGACATTGCGAAGAAAAAACCGATCCGCCACCTGATGCTGAACACCAACGGCATCCGCATCGCCAAAGACGCGGCTTTTACGGAAAGGCTGGCGTCGTACATGCCTGATTTTGAGGTGTACCTGCAATTCGATTCGTTCCGGCCCCACGTGCTGGAAAGCCTGCGCGGAGAAAATCTGCTCGACGTGCGCATGCGGGCCCTGGAACACCTGAACCGCTTCAACCTGTCCACGACCCTGGTCGTCACCCTGCAAAAAGGCCAGAACGACGACGAGATCGGCGAGATCATCCGTTTTGCTTTGGAGCAAAAATGCGTGCGCGGCGTCACCTTCCAGCCCACCCAGGCAGCCGGCCGTTTCGACGGCTACAACCCCGCCACGGACCGCATCACGCTCACCGAAGTGCGCAGCCAGATCATGGAACAAACCGGCATTTTCCAGCCAGAAGACATCATCCCCGTGCCCTGCAACCCCGACGCGCTGGCCATGGCCTACGCCCTGAAAATCGACGGCGGCGTGTTCCCGCTCACCCGATACATCAACCCCCAGGATATCCTCGACAACTCGCGCAACACCATCGTGTACGAGCAGGACGAGCGTCTGCACCAACACATGGTCCAACTGTTCAGCACCGGCAATTCCGTGGAATGCGCCACCAACGAACTGAATCAGAGCCTGATGTGCTGCCTGCCGCAGGTGAGCGCCCCTTCACTGACCTACGACAACCTGTTCCGAATCATCATCATGCGCTTCATCGACGCCTGGGATTTCGACGTGCGCGCCATCAAAAAATCCTGCGTACACATCGTGAGACCCGACGACGGCAGGATTATTCCTTTCGAAACGATGAACCTGTTTTACCGCGATGCAGCCAAACGCGCCCGGCTGGAAAAATTGCGGGAAGAGCAACTGACGGCCCTGTAAAACCCTTCATCCCAGACGCACTTACCTGTTATGGAAACTCCGTTTGATCAGGTTCCCGGGCCACGAAAGGCTTCGCCAATGGGCCCCGTTATTCTCTTCAACTTCGCTGTGATGCTGACCTACCTCATCCTTGCCGGAATCATGCATTTTGACGGAGGTGATATTAATCTGCGCAATGCATTCCAATCCAGTGCGGAATGGGTCGTCGTGCACGCCGGAGTGAACATTTTTGTGGGCTTTATCCTCATCTTTACGCCATACAGGCAAGTTGGCGCATCCATGCTCCTCAGCGCTTTTTTGATCGGCCTGATGGGTTTAGGGTTATGCGTGGCCTCGGATGTCAGTCCAGTTTACCACAGTGCTCCGGCGCCTCAAAAACCGAGTTGACTAAACATTAAAAACATGGAAACACCGCTCGACCAGCCCCAACCCAACTTTGAGCCGCAAAAACGCATGCCCCTGGGCAAAGTAGCGCTCATCAATTTCGGCATCATGCTGCTCTACATGTCGCTCACCGCCACGATGGATACCGGTGGCGGAGGCGAGGCCGCGCTCGGCATGCTGGCCGCCGATGCCATGTTCATCCTCGTGCATGCCGGACTGAATTTCGTCATCGGACTCATCTTCGTCTTCACCGATCTGCGTCACATCGGACAAGCCATGCTGATCTCTTCGCTGCTGGTGGGCGCGGTGGGCTTCGGGCTTTGTATCGGGAAAGCCGCGGTGTTTGGGTAAGTTGAAGTAGCCGTGGCAGTGGCAGTACAACGGGTCAGCTCCGGCCGCTGGACTGTACCAATTCTTGCACAGCCTTGTTGAATCCTTCGGCTTTGGCCAGGTCTTCCAGGCTGAGGTGCATGCGATAACGCCAGTAGTGCTTCGGATTGGCCGGGATGTTGATGCGTTCGTCGGCCGGATTGGAGCGGCGCAGGCCGCCGTCCATACTCATCAAATCCTGCAACTGGAACACGGCCCACATGGCCGGCGAGTGAAAATGCTGCGCCAGAATAGCCTTGGCCACCCAGGGTTCGCAGAAGTACGGCGCATTGCCTCCGTAGCCGAGTTGTTCGTTGAAAAAACGCTGGATCAGACCCGGGTCTTCTTCCCACCAGCCGCGAATCGTGCTCATGTCGTGTGTGGAAGGCGTCACGACCGACAGGTAGGGCGCGTCTTTCGGGTTAAAAAACGTGAGCCCGCTTTGCTTGGGCATCCGCTGGATTTCCAGGCTCAGGATACCGAGGTTGCGCATCACGTCGGGCACGCAATCGGGCACCATGCCGAGGTCTTCGCCGCAGATCAGCATCCGGGTGGAGCGCTTCAGATCGGGCAGTTTTTCATAGGCCTCTTTTGCCCAAAAATCGTCCTGCCGGCGGAAGAAATAATTGACGTACAACGCTTTCAGTGGCTCTTTTACCTCTTCGGGCAGAAAACGGAACGAAGTGGTTTTTTCCATGTTGATCCGGAAGGCGTAGCCGTCGGGGTCGGGCGTTTCGAGCAGAATGACGTTGGCGAGGAGGTCATAGAGGCCGTCACGGAGTTCAATCCCACCCCCAACCCCTCCCCAGGGGGGGAGGGGGGCACGCTTACCACGAGGGCGACTCCCCTCCCTCCCTGGGGAGGAGTTGGGAGTGGGGTTGAACTCCTCAAACCACCTTTCCACCTTCCGTTGCGTATCGAATTCGGGTTTCAAAGTATACTGGCTGCCGCCCGACCAATGCCCGCCGTCGGGTGTGGCGTCGAGAAAAATCCGGCGTGCCTGATCGGCCTGTTCGCCGAATATCTCATGCAGCACGGCGTCGTTGATCAGCGGACGGCACAGGCGTTCGCGGCTGAACCCGATGCCTGCTTCGGCAAACTCGCGTTCCCGGACCGGGATAGCCGGCACGAAGCGCCCGAGAATACCTTGCACGGCGTCGAGCGGAATACTCCAGATGCGGAAAAACCCGAGGATGTGATCGATCCGGAATGCGTCGAAATAAAGGCTCATTTGCGCAAAACGGCGTCGCCACCACGCGAAACCGTCCTGTTTCATGCGGTCCCAGTTGTAGGTCGGGAAGCCCCAGTTCTGGCCCGCCACCGCAAAATCGTCGGGCGGGGCGCCGGCCTGCTGGTCCATGTGGTACAGCTCGGGCTCCACCCAGGCATCGCAGGAGTTGCGGTAAATACCGATCGGGATGTCGCCTTTCAACGCCAGACCCTGCGCGTGTGCGTAATCTGCGGCCGCTTTGAGCTGGCGGTGCAGGTGCCATTGCACGAAATAGTGCAGCGCGATTTCGTCGTGGTGCCTGGCGGAGGGAGCGACGAGCTGTTCGATTTCCTTTTCCGAAAAACGGCTGTGCGACGACCATTTTCCAAAATCGACCGTGCCGTTTTTTTCTTTCAAATAACAAAATGCCGCGTAAGGCACCAGCCAGTGGCGGTTCTCCGCGAAATAAGCCTGCCAGGCCTTGTCTTTTGCCCACTCGGTTTTTTGTTCGGCAAAGAGCAGGCGGATCATCTCCCATTTGGCCTTCAGAACGGCCTCGTAATCCACGGCCGGCAAGGCATTCAGGGCTTTTTGTTGTTGGGCAAATGGTTTCAGGAGCGCGGCGTGTTCTTTCCCGGCTACTTCGGCCGCGTTGAGGTACATCGGATGCAGGGCGAATGCCGAGATGGCGGCATAGGGATAGGAGTCCATCCAGGTGCCTGTGGCCGAGGTGTCGTTCACCGGCAGCAGTTGCAACAGCTTCAGTCCGACGGATTTGGCCCAGTCGGCCAGCGCCTGCAAATCGGTGAACTCGCCGACGCCGAAACTGCGGGCCGTGCGCAGGCTGAACACCGGTATCGCGATCCCTGCGCCGCGCCAGTTGGGCTGGGGCAGTCGCGCAAATCCGTCGTTCAGGACGGTGAGCCCAGTGCCCGGCGAGGCGTACAGAGGCCGGTTCGTTCCGTCTTCAAAGCCTATAAAACGGTTGCTGCGCAAATCCCAGACGCCGTATTTGTAGCCCAGCGGAAAGTCCTCGCGCGACAGGTCGAGCCGTGTGACCCACCAATCGCCTTCGCGGCGCAGCAGGAGCGGCGCGGCCGAATCCCAATTGCGCAAACCCACGCCGTGGCCGAGCAGGCAAACGACCTGGCCCGGCGGCAGGAGCGGGGCTTTGACCCGGAAAATGTGGGTGGCACGGGATTCTTTTTCCAAAGCCTCACCCCGTGGTCCTTTCTCCAAATTGGAATCAGCAAAAAATATCTCCTGAAACGGCTGGGTCAAAAACGCGTTTTCGAGCGCTCCCGCTTCGTCCCAATAGTCGATCACGTGTACTTCCGCATGTTTCGACCGGCCCAGGTCCAGCTCGTGCGGCTGGCCCAGCTCGCTGCGGTCGCCCCCTGGGCGGTGGCAATGGTATTGGTATCGCAGCGGTTGTGCGATGGAGATTTCCGGACTGTCGGCCATCCAGAGCTCGGCATTCAGGTACTGCATAGGCAGCACGGAATTGCCGTGAGAGAGGTCGGAAATTTGAATGGAAAGGGATTCGCCGGGCTGGGTGGAATAGCGGAGGTAGAAACGGATTTTCATGGACGTTGCGCGGGCTTCATAGAAAGCGGTTCGCGCAAATTTAGACAGCTTTTCCGCCTAATAAACTATTGATTTAACCCATCCAGCCTTCTTTCATCGCTTTTAAAATGGCTTCCGTTTTCGAATTCACCTGCAGCTTGTCGTACACGTTGCGGATATGCGAGCGCACGGTATCGAGGCTGATGCCCAGTTCGTCGGCGATGAGTTTGTAGCTGTACCCTTTCATCAGTCCGCGCAGGATATCGAGTTCGCGGGCCGAAAGATCGTGTTCGGAGGAAATAGGCTTGGCGGGTTGCTGGAAGAACTGCAGCACTTTGCGGGCCACGCTGGAGGTCATGGGCGAGCCGCCGTTGTGCACGTCGAACACAGCCTGGACGATCTCGCCGGGTGGAGTATTTTTGAGCAAATAACCGCTCGCGCCACTGCGCACAGCCTGAAAAATGCGTTCGTCGTCGTCAAAAACAGTGAGCAGGACCACCTGAATCTTCGGATTGATTTCCTTCACAATGGGCAACGCTTCGAGGCCGCTCATGCCGGGCATATTGATGTCCATGAGCACCACATCCGGATGATGGGTGGCCAGGTCGGTGCGGATATTATTCACGTGCGGCAGCGAGGCGGCCAGTTCGAGGCCGGGCGTGGCTTGCAGCAGGTACGAGATACCTTCGCGCAAATCGCGGTTATCCTCGTAAAGCAGAATTTTTATGGGCGCATTCATATTCAGGCACAAAAGTAGGTGGTACGCAGCCAATACGGCAACCGCATAAGGATGTGACTCCTGCGAATCAGGGATTTAAACTCCAGATTCGCATGACTCATCCGGCCTCACCCCAGCGGCGCCGTCAGGGTCACCCGGGTGCCCTTACCGGGCGCGGTCTCGATGCTGAGTTTGCCACCGATTTCGGTGGCGCGCTGCCGGAGGTTGGGCAGTCCGTTGCCGCTGCCGGTGGAGCTGGCCGAGGGGTCGAAACCTTTGCCGTTGTCGGTGATTTCAAGGGTGAGATAGCCCCGCCGGATGCGCAGGCGAAGCGTGATTTCAGTGCATAAGGCGTATTTGGCGGCGTTGTTGACCGCTTCTTTGAACACCAGGTAAAAGTTGCGCAACTGGTCGGGGCGCAGGGGGCGGTCGGGCAGTTCCTCGGGCAGGTCGGTGTCAAATTCGATGTTTTTTGCTTCGCAAATCCGCAAACCGAACTCCCGCATACGCGTGACCAGGTCGTCGAGGTGGTCGTTTTTGCCGCCGATGGCCCACACGATGTCGCGCACGGCATCGGACAAAGTCCCTGCGCTGTCGGCAATACGGCGCAGCAGGGGGCGGGTGTCGGAAGGATCATCGGCCGGGAGGCGGCTTTGTGCCACTTCGCTGAAAAACCGGATGCTGCTCAGCGTGCTGCCCATGTCGTCGTGCAGGTCGCGGGCAATACGCCGCCGGATGCGATCGAGCCTGCGGCGCTCCTGTTCGCGGTACCAGAACGCGAACGACACCAGCCCGACGATCAGCAGCGAAACCAGCAACCGAAACCAGCCGGTTTGATAAAACGACGGGACCACTTTCAGGCGCAGTTCGTAAGGGAAAGCGCTTTCCACACCGTCGCCGTTAAAGGCTTTTACCTGCAGCACGTAGTCGCCCCCGTCGAGGTTCGTATAGGTAATGGGCGTTCCGGGCAGGGTTGGCGTCCAGCTTTCGTTGAAACCGAGCAGCCGGTATTGCAGGGTGGTTTTTTCCGGTTGCGTAAAATTCAGGGCGGAAAAATCAAAACTGACTACGTTCTCACCGGGTTGCAGCACCAGTAGCTGGCCGGGACCGAGGGCGCGGTTTTTATTCATCACTTTCAGTCCTGCCAGGACGACCCTGGGCGGGATCGCGTTTTTGGGCAAACGCTCCGGATTGAAAATATTGAAATTGTACATGTGCCCCACGAAAATTTCTCCGGAAGGCAGGGTGGTCAGCAGGTTTTCGATCGACAAAGTGAACAGGCCGTCTTTTTTGTCAAATTCCGTCTTGAATTGACGGTTCACAGGGTCGTAGCGGTACAGACCATTGGCTGTGCCGACCCACAAATCGCCCGTGTGGTCGGTGGTGAGGAAACACACCATCTGGTTGCGGAGTCCGTTGTGCATATTGAGGGTATCGACGAGGGCGCCGTTTTCCCCCAGACAAAACGCCCCTTCGGGGCTGGCCACCCACAGTCGTCCGATGCTGTCGAAGCTCATATCGCCGCAGGAGAGCAAGGCTTCGGGGCGCCGCCAAAGCAGCGTGGCGTTCGTTTCGCCCGGATTGCAGCGATATACCCCGTCCGTAGAGCCGATATACATGCGGGATTGCTTGTCTTTCAGCAATGAATTGACCCGCTGGTTGACCGCCCTGTCGCGGATGCCCGGCAATTGAATTTTCTGAATTTGTCCGCTGAGCGGATTCAGTTTGAACAGCCCTTCATAGTTCGAACCGATCCAGATGCTGCCCTCGTCGCCTTCCTCGAGGGCCAGTACCTTGTGGTTGATCCCTGGCGTCGTCAAAAACGACTTGCCGAGCACGCGGATCGATCTGCCGGTTTTGGGGTCAAATTCCTCCACGCCGCTGAGCTGCCCAATCCAGATGGTGCCGCGCTTCGTCAGAATAAAATCGAAAGGTTCACTGTCGTGCAAGCCATTTTTAGGCCCGAAAAAGCGAAAACTGTTGGCACTCCGGCGCCATTCGTACAGGCCTGCGCCCCACACGCTGATCCAGTAGCGGTCGTGGTCCGCGGGGTCCTGCTGGATTTCGGAAAAGGAAATAAACTGGCCCAGTTTTTCCGCATCGGGCAGATAGGCGCGACTGCAGCGCAGGTCGTTGGGATCGTATTTTTCCAGCCCGCCCTCGCTGCCAAACCACAGCACCCCCGTCGTGGTATCGCGGAGGATCATGTTGACCCGCATGCCGTTGTGCGAATAGGGCTCCTGTGATTGGCGGGGGAACTGGTGCGCCACCGTGTCGCGCAAGGTCAGTACATAAATACCGTGAATGCCGCCCGCCACCCAAATCACCGGACCATAATCGGGCAATTCGTCAAATTGAAACAACAGCGCAATAGCCCGATCGTCCGGATAATTGTCAAAATGGTCCGTCTGTTCGTTCAGCACATAAAACCCTTCTCCCCAGGTGCTTGCCCAGATCCGGCCCCGGGGGTCTTCACTGACCATGCTGACGGAAGGCGCGCCGTCCTCGTGGCCCAGATAGTATTTGAACTGGCCTGTTTCGGGAAAAAAACGGTACGTGCGGCCGGCTATATTGATCCACAAGCGACGCCTGCGGTCTTCAAAAATACCGCTGATGCCTTTCGGAAGGTCATCAGGGAAAGGAATATACCGGGTCTCTAACGTCTGCAAATTCACACGGGCCATGAAATAATCCGTAGTGAGCCAGCCAAACCCTTCATGATCGATGGTCAGTGCATTCACAAAACCGGTGTGCAAGGCGCTCTTGTCCGGTTTGTACAAGGGGAAGAGGTGAAATTCCCCATTGGCGGGATTATACCAGCAAATGCCTTTGCTGGTGGACACCCAAACCCTGCCCTCCGGATCGCAGGTAAGGCCGGTAATGTAGTTGTTGGGAATAGAAAAGGGTAAACTATCGGCGTGCCGAAAAACCTCGAAACGCAGTCCGTCAAACCGCGCCAGGCCGTCGGAGCTGCCCACCCAGAGAAAACCCTCACGGTCCTGCACCATCGTGGTGATGTTGTCGTTCGGCAATCCCTCTTCGATGGTGTAATGGGAAAACGCGATGCCCGGCAGCTGCGCCGCAACTCGAAGGCACCACAGCCCGCAGGCCAGAAACAAGACCCATCGCATTTTCAAGGAGGATTTTTTTTGCACGACGAAGGTTGGGCAAAGGTCCGGTAAGGCCTCAAAAGTACGTTGCAACGCGGCATTTTAGAAAGGGCCAAAAATCTCCTGGAGTTATCTTCCCTCCCCTAAACCGGATGTCATTCAACCATACTCACGCGGCGGTCCAACGGTTTTGCACTGTATCCTTCCTTCACCTCAGCGGTGCCGTGAGCACCACCCGGGTGCCTTTCCCGGGGGCGGAGTGGATCGAGAATTTTCCGCCGATTTCGGCGGCGCGCTGCGGCATATTGGACAGGCCGTTGCCGCCCGTGGCCAAAGCGGCTTGCGGGTCAAATCCGCGGCCGTTGTCGGCAATTTCCAACGTGAGGTAACCATGACGGGCGCGCAGGCGAATGGTGATTTCGGTGCATCCGGCGTATTTGCCGGCATTGTTTACCGCTTCTTTGAACACGAGGTAAAAATTGCGCAGCTGGTCGGGGCGCAGCGGCCGGTCGGGCAATTCTTCAGGCAGATCGGCGTAAAATTCGATGTCTTTGGCTTCGCAAATTTTCAGTCCGAACTCCCGCATCCGGGTCACCAGATCGTCGAGCCGGTCGTTTTTGCCGCCGATGGCCCATACGATGTCGCGCACGGCATCGGACAAGGTGCCGGCGCTGTCGGCGATACGGCTCAGCAGGGGGCGGGTTTCTTCCGGATTGCCGCTGGAGATGCGGCTTTGAGCCACTTCGCTGAAAAACCGGATACTGCTCAGCGTGCTGCCCATGTCGTCGTGCAGGTCGCGGGCGATGCGGCGGCGTATGCGATCGAGGCGGCGGCGTTCCTGCTCGCGGTACCAAAAGACGAACGAAACCAAGCCGACAACGAGCAGCGACACCAGCAGCCTGAACCAGCCGGTTTGGTAAAACGGCGGGATTACTTTCAGGCGGAGTTCGAATGGAAAGGCGCTTTCCACGCCGTCGCCGTTGAAAGCTTTGACCTGCAAAACGTAGTCGCCGCCGTCCAGATTGGTGTAAGTGATGGGCGTGCCCGGCAGGGTTTGCACCCAGTTCTCATTAAATCCGATCAGGCGGTATTGCAGGATGGTCTTTTCAGGCTGGGTAAAATTGAGGGTGGAAAAATCAAAACTGACCACGTTTTCGCCCGGCTGCAGCACGAGCAGCTTGCCGGGGAGCAAATCGCGGTTTTTGTCCAACACTTTTATTCCGGCCAGCACGACCCGCGGCGGGACCGTGTTCTGAGGAATGTTGTCGGGACTGAAAATATTGAAGCTATACATGTGCCCGACGAATATTTCGCCGCTGGGCAGGGTGGTGAGCAGGTTGTCGATAGAGTTGGAAAAGAGCCCGTCCCGCTTGTTGAAAACACTCAGTATTTTTCTGTTCACCGGGTCGTACCGGTACAAACCATTGGCCGTACCCACCCAAAGAATGCCATTGTGATCGGTAGTAAGGAAATACACCATGGGGCTGCGCAGCCCGTTGCGGTAGGTAAGGCTGTCTACGAGCCGTCCGTCGGGGTCAAAGCACAGCGCGCCGTCGCGGGAGGCGACCCAGAGCCGGCCGGTGCTGTCGAAACTCATGTCGTTCAGGGTAAGGACGTATTGCGGGTGGCGCCAGAGCAGGGTGGCGCTCGTTTCATCCTGTTTGCAACGGTACAGTCCGTCCACCGATCCGATATACAGGCGGTGCTGTCGGTCTTTGATCAAAGCACCTACCCGCTGGTTGCCGATGCGGTCGGAGACGCCCGGCAGTTCAATTTTCTGAACCTGCCCGTTGTACGGATTGAGTTTGAAGAGCCCTTCGTAATTCGCACCGATCCAGATACTGCCGTCGTCGTCTTCCTCTACGCTCAGGATTTTGTGGCTGATGCCGGGCGTACGCAAAAACGTCTTGCCGAGCACCCGAATCGAACGGCCCGTTCTGGCATCGATCTCCTCTATCCCGGCTTGTTGCGCCAGCCAGATCGTACCGCGGCGGGTGAGCACAAAGTCGAAGGGGTCGTTGTCGTGCAGACCGGTTTCCGTACCGAAATGGCGGAATTGGTTGGTACTCCGGCGCCACTGGTACATGCCTTGCCCCCAAACGCTGATCCAGTACAGGTCGGGGTCCTCAGGCATGCGGACTATTTCTGAAAAGGAGATGAACTGGCCCATTTTTTCAGCATCCGGAAGGATGGTGCGGCTGCATTTCAGGTCGCTGGGGTCGTATTTTTCCAGCCCGGTCTCCGTGCCCAGCCACACAATACCGGTAGCCGAATCGCGCAGGATGGCCATGGTGCGGGTACCGTTGTGGGAATAAGGTTCGAGGGGTTGTTGCGGAAACTGGTGCGCCACGGTGTCGCGCAGGGTCAGGATGTAAACCCCGTGCACGCCGCATCCCGCCCACACCGAAGGCCCGTACTGCGGCAGATCGTCGAAAAGAAAAACCGTGGCGGTCCCCGCAGAATCCGGAAAGTCGTCGAACTGACCTTTTTTTTCATCAAAAAGGTAAAATCCCCTGCCCCAGCTGCTCATCCAGATACGGCCTTGCGGGTCTTCGCCCAGCATTTCGCTGGATGGGCCGAGGCCCCGCCCGAAATAAAATTTAAACTCGCCTGTATTGCGGTCGAATTCCGTGGCCCGGCCCCCCAGACTGACCCACATGCGGTGGCGACTGTCTTCAAACATCCTGCTGACGCCATCCCAGCCATTGGGAAAAGGGAAATAGCGCGTCTCGAAAGTTTGCACGTCGATCCGGATCAGGCAATTGCCGGTTGCGAACCATCCGTACCCTTCGTGGTCCGTTACAAGCCCGGAAATATACCCGCGAAAAGGCGCCGTTCCGTCCAATACATGCAGCGCAACCTGCCGGAACGCCCGGTTGGGGCCATCGTACCAGCACACGCCTTCATCGGTCGATACCCAGACCCGGCCATGCGCGTCGCGGCCCAGCCCAGTGATGATGTTGCCGGGAATCGAACTGGCCAAACTGTCGGAATGCCGGAACACCACGAAACGCCGCCCGTCAAAACACGCCACCCCGTCGGCCGTACCCACCCAGAGGTATCCGTCTCGGTCTTGCGCCAGGCTGCTGATATTGTCGTTGGGCAGGCCTTGCTCGGAGGTATAACGCGAAAAAGCGATGCCGGGCAGTTGCGCGCCGACACGGAAAACGAACAGGCCGCAAGCCAGGAGCAAGGCCAGTCGTTTGGACAGGGACAAGTTTTTAAACACGATGGATGAGCGGACGAAGGTCCGCAAACGGGTATCAAAAATACATTTATGCACCGCGCGAATCAAGCGTTTATCTGATATATCTGCGAGCGCCAGGAAGACCTCAAACCCTGTTCCTCCACGGCGCCGCTACTTCAAGGGCGCCGTCAGCACGACCCGGGTACCATCACCCGGCGCGGAGTGGATCGAGCATTTTCCGCCGATCTCGGCAGCGCGTTGGGTCATGTTGGACAAGCCGTTGCCGCCCGAAGCCCGGGCGGAATCCACGTCGAATCCGCGGCCGTTGTCGGCAATTTCCAGGGTCAGGTGGTTGTTCCGAAGGCGTAGCCGAAAGGTAATTTCGGAGCAGCCTGCGTACTTGGCCGCGTTGTTCACCGCTTCTTTGAACACGAGATAAAAATTACGCAGCTGGTCGGGGCGCAGCGAACGGCCCGGCAAATTTTCCGGCAAATCGGTGTGAAAAACGATGTTTTTGGCTTCGCATATTTTCAATCCGAACTCGCGCATCCGGGTTACGAGGTCGTCCATCTGGTCGTTTTTCCCGCCGATGGCCCACACAATGTCGCGCACGGCATCGGACAGCATACCGGCACTGTCGGCAATCCGGCTCAATAAGGGGCGGGTCTCATCAGGATGCCCCGCAGCGATGCGGCTTTGGGCCACTTCGCTGAAAAACCGGATACTGCTCAGCGTGCTGCCCATGTCGTCGTGCAGGTCGCGGGCGATGCGCCGGCGAATGGCGTCGAGCCGGCGGCGTTCCTGTTCGCGGTACCAAATGATAAATGCCCCGAGACCAGACAGTGCCAAAACCAGTAAAACCCTGAACCACGCCGTTTCATAAAAAGGTGGTATCGCCCTGATTCGAAGTTCGAAAGGCACAGGGCTTTCCACCCCGTCGGCATTGCGGGCCTTTACCTGCAGGGTATACTCGCCTCCGTCGAGGTTGGTGTAGGTGACGGGGGTACCGAGGGGCGTTTCCACCCAGTTTTCCTCAAAACCGACCAGCCGGTGCAACAGGACGGTTTCGCCGGGTTGGGTAAAATTGAGCACCGAAAATTCAAAATCCACCACGTTTTCACCCGGTTTCAGCACAACCGGCAACCCGGAAAGCCAGTTCGTTTCGCGGTTTGCAATTTTCAGCCGGGTGAGCACGACACGGGGCGGGCGCGGGTTGAAAGGGATGTCGCCCGGGTTGAGCAAATTGAAATTATAACCGAACGCCACGAACAGATCGCCGCTGGGCAAAGCCTGCAGCGCACTGGAAATCTCATTGCTGAACAAGCCGTCGCTTTTGTTGTACCCGGCGATGTCGCGGGTGATGGGGTTGAAACAATACAAGCCGTCGGCCGTACCCAGCCACAGGTTGCCGCTGTTATCGGTGGTGAGCAGATAAACCGCGTTGTTCCGCATTTTACCGGCCGTATTGCGGCTGTTTACGGAATCCGCCAGTCGGTCGGAAGCGTCGAAACAAAGCGCTCCGTCGCTGGTGGCCACCCAAAGGCGCTGCTGCGCATCGAGGGTCAAGTTGCCAAAACTGCGGTCGCCGAGCACCAGTTGCGCCTCCTTTTTCCCCGGCTCACAACGGAACAACCCGTTGCTGGTGGAGGCATACACTTGCCCTTGCGCACCCTCGCACAGCGAAAATATCCCGGTATTGCTGACGACTTTCCGGCCAATGGGCAAGCGAACGGAATCTACGCGCCCCCGGACCGGGTCGAGGCAAAACAAGCCGTCATAATTGGCGCCGATCCACACCCGGCCATCACGGCCTTCCAGGACGGACAGGATTTTGTGGTTGATGCCGGGTGTGTGTAAAAAATCGCGGTATTGCCGCAGCACCCGGCCGGTATTCGGGTCAAATTCTTCAATACCCTTCAATTCCGCCAGCCACAGCGTGCCCTTGCGGCTGGGCGCGACGCTGAATATTTCATTGGTATAAATACCTTTCCCGTCGCCGTAATACTTGAACTCGTTGCTGCGCCGCCGCCATTCGTACAGGCCCACCCCCCAGACGCTGATCCAGTGGCGGTCGGGGTCTTTCAGGTCCTGCACCACGCCCGAAATCGAACAAAACTGGTTGTATTGCACGGCAGCCGGCAGCCAGATGCGGGCGAATTTGAGGTCGTTGGGGTCGTATTTTTCCAAACCCTCTTCGGTGCCCAGCCAGATGATGCGGGAAACGCTGTCGCGCAGGATGCAATGGACCCGGGAGCCGTTGTGCGCGTATTTTTCCAACGGTTGACGCGGAAACTGGTACTGGACGCCGTCGCGGCGGTCTATGATGTAAAAACCATAAGCTCCTCCGCCGACCCAGGCCACGGGGATATTTCCGGGCAGCACGTCGAAAGTCATTCCCGTAGAAATTGCCGTACCGTCCGGATAATCCAGAAAACGGTCCGCTTTTTCGTCGTAATAGAAAAGACCATGTCCCCAACTGCACACCCAGACCACACCGCGTTCGTCTTCGCCCAGTGCCCCGGTGGAATACGCCATAGCCGGGTCGGGATGGCGCCGGCCGAGATAAAAACGAAAGGTTTCCCGTTCGGGATCAAACTGGAACGTGTTTCCGTCCAGCGCCAGCCACAGGCGGCCATGGCGGTCGATAAAGGGCAGGTTTAAGCCGGCATGGCCTTCTGGAAAAGGATAGTACTTCGTTTCCAGGGTCTGCAGGTTCAAGCGCACCAGAAAATGGTCCGTCCCGAACCACCCGAACCCGTCTTTTCCAATCGCCATGGCCGACACAAAACGGTGGTAGGGCTCCTTGGCCCCGGGCATCTGCAAGGACAATGTATGAAAGGACCGCATGCCGGGGTCGTACCATGCCAGATCCGTCTCTGTAGAGAGCCACATGCGGCCCTGCGCGTCGCAAGCCAGCCCCGAGACGACGTTGTTCGGCAGGGAATTGGACAGGGTATCGTTGTGTCGGAAAATTTCGAAACGGCGGCCGTCAAAACGCGCGGCGCCATTATGGGTGCCGATCCAAAGAAAACCTTCCTGATCGAAAGCCAGTGCGCGCACGAAATCGTGGGGCATGCCGTCGTCGGTCGTGTAATGCGAAAAAGCGACGCCAGGCAATTGCGCGGCGGCGCGGCAACAGAGCAGGCCACAGGCCAGTAACAAACCAAGTCGCTTCGTCAGGGAGAAGATTTTTTGCACGACGGATGATCGGGCAGTCGCCCGCTGCAAGATGCAAAAACTACACGGGTTGCGGCAATTCACATTTTCATGCGGGAGAAAAACACCCGCCGCCGGGCCGGCTCACCTGTTCATGCGGTTGCCGGGGCGGGGCGGCGAGGGCCAAATTTGCAGTACCAAATGATTACGCCGTGCGCACAAACAATCCACCCTTCTGTAACCTTCCCCAAAGGAACCCTGTCAATTGCCGAATGAAGAACAAGTGATCCTGCCGCCGCCCGAACAGGCGCCAACAGGGCCTTCAATCTGATTTTATAATAAATTAAGCTTTGAAAATGAAAACGATTTATGCGTTGTCCGCCGTCGTGGCGGGCCTGGTTCTTTTTGTCGCCGCCGCTTGCGAGCAAGCCAATTCTCAACAAACCGCCAACCCCGCCGAAGCCGCTAAAACTGCCGCCAATTTCGGCGGCTACGCCAGTCAGGTCGAATGGGGCGCACACCTGGTGATCATCGCCGGCTGCGACGACTGCCATTCGCCCAAAAAAATGACGCCGCAAGGCCCCATGCCCGATGAAAGCCGCCGCCTTTCGGGCCACCCGGCCGACGGCACCATCCCTTCTTTCGAGCGCAAAACCCCGGAATCGATGGGCTGGACCCTGACCAACGAACACCTCACTGCCTGGTCAGGCCCATGGGGTACCTCTTTCACCGCCAACCTGACCCCCGACGACTCGGGCATCGGCACCTGGACCGAAGAGCAGTTCTTCACGGCTATTCGCAAAGGCAAACTCAAAGGCCTCGACAGCTCGCGCGACTTGCTGCCGCCCATGCCCTGGCCCAACTACGCCCAAATGAGCGACGACGAACTCAAAGCGGTGTTCGCTTTCCTGAAATCGCTGCCGCCCGTGAAAAACGTGGTGCCGGCACCCCTGCCGCCCGCGCCTGTAAAGTCCTGACTACCTTTTGAAATAATCCACGCTGACACCGTGACCGCATGAAAACACCACCCAAACACTAAACACCCTTCCGTCTACCATTTTGGAGGCCTGGCCGATGAACGAGCGGCGCAGGCCTCTTTTTTTTGAAAATCTGGGGTTCTTGTACGAAAATTGCCTCGTCATTCGTCCAACGTCAACCCTTCTTCCATGGTCTTTCTGATCATCCCCGGTATGTTCGTTCCCATCGGGTTCGCCATCGCAGCCATCGCATTTGCCATCGGCAAAGTGTACCACCGCAAACAAATGGATCGCCGGCGCAACGCCGATCTGGCCGGCCTGGCCGCCCAACTGGGCCTCGACTACCGCGAAAAAGACGAATTCGGGCTCTTGCAACAATTAAAATCGTTCGACCTCTTCCGGCGGATGCGACGCTGGTTCCACAACGGCCAGATCGTCAACGTACTGTCGGGCCGCATAGGCGAAACGGACGTGTACCTGTTCGATTATATCTACTACGTCTCCTCCAACAACAGTCGCCGCCGCATCACGCAGACGGTCTTTTTCGCCAATGATAAAAACTGGTTTTTACCCGATTTCCGCCTGAAGCCCGAAACCTGGTGGGACAAGGTGATGGAACGGCTGGGTATGGCGTCTGACATCAATTTTCCCGAACAACCCGAATTCTCCAACCAGTTCCGCCTCAACGGCGAAATGACCGAACTCGTCCGAGAAAAATTCTCGCCCGCCGTCCGGCAGTACCTCACCGAACGCCCGCCCACCCACCTCGAAGGCAACAATTATTACCTGATCGCCTACAAACCCCGCAAAAAACTGAACGCCGACGAAGCCCGGGATTTCTTCGAGCATTGCTGCGAGCTGGCCAAACTGATGAAACAGGAAGGCAAAATGGAATTGCTGAACCTGGCGGAATTGCGGCCGGTGGAAATGCCGGAGGCCAT
>JBGAJY010000292.1:4663-5587 GCA_044224705.1 Saprospiraceae bacterium | reverse complement strand
ACCTCGCGAGGAAGTAGGGGGTTAATGATGAGTGATGAGTGATGAGTGATACGCGATGCTGGGAAACTTTGGTCCCCTCCAATCGCGTATCACTCATCACTCATCATTCATCACTCCTTCAGGTGCGACAATTGCCGCTTCAGTCACAAAATATACCGTCCCGGTTTTTTCCAACGCAACTTGAGGGGCGAATCCATCGTTTTAGAACTGAAATTTGCCAGCGAAAACAATCCCCTTACCCCGGTCAAATGAGTACGCAGCAACCATTTGTATAGTTCAAGACCGCTTTTTTTCGAAATGAAATTCCGCCTTTTCAGCTGGTTATCGCTCCTCTTCGGGGCAGCTGCCTGCACAACTTCCATTGTCCCTTCCGACCCCGATATCCCGGTGGTCAGTTATCAAGCCGACATTACTCCCATTCTGAGCGCCAACTGTAACCTGGCCGACGGCTGTCACGGCTCCGGCAGCGGAGAGTTCCCGCTCGTGACCCACGCCGACGTATTGCGGTACGTCCAGCCCGGCGACCCTTACAACAGCCCGATTTACGATGTCATTCGCCGGTACACCGGCGAAAAAGCCATGCCGCCCAAGCCTTCCGATCCGCTCACCGACACGCAGATTGCTCAGATCTATGTGTGGATCCTGCAGGGCGCGGCGGATAATTAAATCTCCCGGGCCAACCACTTTTTGCAAAAAATCAACCTTCTGTTCCGTTATGAAAAAAATAACCCGGGGACTGCTGCTCCTGCTCCCATTAGCAGCCTCCATGCTCGCCGACAGCTGCTATTACGACAATCTTCAGGAGCTCCACCCCGAAATCCTGCTGAGCGCCAATTGCGATACGACGGTCACCATGAGTTATGCCACCCACATCGCTCCAATCATGTCGGCCTCCTGCGGCTCCAAAAACAATTCCTGCCACAA
>JBGAJY010000292.1:0-4600 GCA_044224705.1 Saprospiraceae bacterium | reverse complement strand
ATTGCGTGGAAAGCGGCCTGTTCATCAGTTCTATCATATGGGATGGCAACGCTGCCCAAATGCCCAAAAACAGCTCGGCTCAAATCGACGCCTGTTCCATCGCCAAAATCCGGAAATGGGTCGATGCCGGAAGCCCGAACAATTAAAGCCTCCCTGCTTTTTCTTTTTAAAAATTTGAAATTCAATCTTTTATCATGAAGTCGACCTACTTATTGGCACTGCCCCTGATGCTTTTGCTGTCTTTCGGTACTTCGCTCAATGCGCAGGACGACGACCTGCTCAAAGGCCTCGAAAACGAAGACAACAGTCCCGTACTGGCCACTTTCAAAGGTACCCGCCTCATCAATTGCCACACCGTGGAAGTACCCGGCAGGCGTACGCTCGACTTCCGGATCGCGCACCGCTTCGGCTCCTTCAACTCCGGCTGGTACGATTTCTTCGGCCTCGACGGCGGCGCCAGCATCCGCATCGGGTTGGAATACAGCTACGACGGCCGCCTGCAGGTGGGTATCGGCCGTACATCTTTGGAAAAAATGGGCGACGGCTTCCTCAAATACCGCCTCGTGCGCCAGCGCCCCAGAGGCTGGCAGCAGGTGAGTGTGACGCTCTTCACCTCGGCCTACTACACCATGCAAAAAGACCCGAACAAGGCCGCCAACGGTTTCGACAAATACGAGCGCAAAAGCAGCCGCCTGTCCTACGCCCACCAGATCATTATCGGACGCAAATTCAGCGACCGTTTTTCGCTGCAACTCGCGCCGACGATGATCCATGTGAACCAGGTGGACAATATTTCCGATAAAAACGACATCTACGTGCTGACGGGCGCCACGCGGTTCAAATTCACCAAACGCGCCGCCCTGACCCTCGAATACGGCTACCGGCCCATCGACTATACCCGCAAGACTTACTACGACACGTTCAGCGTGGGCGTGGACCTCGAAACGGGCGGACACGTGTTCCAAATGTTTGTGACCAACTCGCTGGGCCTCACCGAACCGCAGTTCCTCACCCGCACGACCGACAAATGGTCCGACATGGGTATCCGGCTGGGGTTCAATATTTCACGTGCTTTTACTATCTGACGCAGTCAAATCCTTTAATCCTCCGTCTTTCATTTATCCAAAATCGATTTTTTATGAAACACATCCTTTCCGTTTTCGGCTTCGCAGCGGTGCTGGCCTTGTTGCTCATGCCGGCCTGCAAGCACGAACTGGGTCCTATCGCGTTGGGGCCCGTGGACCCGGGCGACACCACCGTGACGCCCCCGCCGCCCCCCGACCTGGGCGACACGACCGGCGTACCCTGCAGCAGCGACACGGTTTATTTTGAGAACCAGATTCTGCCCCTGCTGATCTCCAATTGCGGCATGTCGGGCTGCCACAGCGCCGCCTCCCACGAAGAAGGCGTCATTACGACCGATTACACGCACATCCGGCAGCAGGTGAAGCCGTTTTATCCCAACCAGAGCAAAATTTACAAATCCATCATCGACACCGATCCGGGCGACCGGATGCCCCGCCCGCCCGCTACACCGCTCACCCAGGCACAGATCAATCTCGTGAAAAAATGGATCGAACAAGGCGCGCTCAACAACGCCTGCAACGAGAATTACGGCCAATGCGACACCGCCGGCGTCACCTACACCAATTTTATCCAGCCCTTGCTGGCCAATAAATGCGTCGGCTGCCATGGCAACAACAACCCCGGCGCGGGCATCAAACTGACCACTTACGACGAAGTCAAAGTCAGCGCCCAAAGCGGCAAACTGTACAATTCGATCGCCTGGGTGAACGGATATTCCGCCATGCCGCAAACCGGCGGCCAGCTGTCGGCCTGCTACATCTCGAAGGTGCGTGCCTGGATCGAAACCGGCATGCCGCAGTAAAGAAGCCCCGGTAGTCAAACTTAAGTTAAGACAGGAAACTATCTCCGTTCCGCCTCGTCCAAACATTCAATTCAACCTTGGCGACCCACTCCCGCCTCAGGTGAGCAAGTCGCCGCATTCATCCAAGCAATAAAATCATCCTCGTTCATGAAAAACACCATTCAACTGGCTGCCATTCTGCTCGCAGCATTCGTTCTGCCCAACGGCCTTAGCGCTCAAAAATGGTTCTCCCGCGATGCGAAAGTATATTTCGACGCTACCTCGAAAGGTTCGCCCGAGCGCATCGAAGCGACGAACAAAAGCGGCACCATCGTGGTCGAACAGGCCAGCGGCCGCGTGGAAGCTTCCGTGCTCATCAAAGGCTTTTTGTTTGATAAAGCCCTGATGCAGGAGCACTTCAACGAAAATTACCTGGAGTCGTCCAAGTTTCCCAAAGCCACTTTCAAAGGCAAAATCGACGACCTCTCGGCCGTAAATTTCGACAAAGACGGCACTTACAGCGCCTCGATTTCCGGCGACCTCAGCCTGCACGGCGTGACCAAACAGGTCAAGACCATGGCTACGTTCAAAGTGAAAGGTGGAAAAGTATCGGCTTCGGCCAATTTCAACGCGGCCCTGAGCGACTACGGCATCAGCATCCCCTCCGTCGTGGCCGACAAACTGGCCAAGGAAGCCAAAATCTCCTTCGCAGGCGACCTGGAAAAGATGAAGTAAGGGCCCGGCCCTTTGTGTTTTTGTGTGATTCCGTTGGATTGCCGAGCCCTGGCGAAGCATCCAACGGAATTTTTTTTTGCCCCCGGGCTGGTATCCTGTCCTGACAAGCATCGCGAAGCAGGCCAGGATACTTCATTTTCAGACGTTCGCTGTAAATGCTTAATCCTTAGACGCTTGGTCGGGAAGGCTACAAAATTTCCTTCCGGTCAGCCATGCATTCAGGGGCAGCCGAAGCGAGCTCCAACAATAAAAATTCGCTTAAAAGTTGCTTAAAAATGAAAAACGATGACGAAGATCATCATAAAAAAGAAGGCTGAAAGGAAAGATTGGGCCAATTATTGTTGGCAAAACACCAACCGGTTACTCTCCCTCCCCAGTACGTGGCAATTGATTTTTCTCTACCCTTGACTTAACGCTGAAGGCAAGGCTTGAATCTTTTTTTATCCTTCAACTTATTTCAGTATTATCAAAATGAAAAAGACTTTTACTGTTCTACTGATGCTTTCTCTGGGTACTTACTTTGTTTCCTGCGTGCACGATCAGGAAACCAGTACCGACAGCCTCCTGGAACTAACGCTGAACAAAAAATCGCCTACGGGTTCCTATCAAGGTTACGTGATGCCCGAGAGCGACAATTTCGCGGCCCTGCCCAACCAAGACCCGAAAAACCCGGTGACCGCGGCTAAAGTGGCGTTGGGTAAAATGCTGTTTTTTGAAACGGGCCTTGGCCTGGAGCCCAAATATTCCGTTTCCAAAGTTGCTTACTCCTGCAGCAGCTGCCACATTCCGGCTCGGGGATTTACTGCAGGCCGCTTTCAGGGTATTGCCGACGGCGCCCTCGGATTTGGCGACAATGGCGACGGCCGTTACAAAAACCCGGGTTACAAAGGCGACGAAGTGGACGCCCAGGGCGCCCGGCCGCTGCCTACGATCAACACCACTTACGTGACCAATGCACTTTGGGCCGGCACTTTTGGCTCCTTTGGCGTCAATGCCGGCACCGAGTCGGTCTGGCACCAGGACACGCTGGTGGAAATCAACTTCCAGGAACTGATGGGCCTCGAAGCCAACAACGCCCGCGCGCTCATTGTGCACCGCCAGGTGATCAACAAATCCGTGACCGATTCGCTGGGGTACACCGCCTTGTTCGACGCAGCATTCCCTGACATTCCTGTCGAAGAACGCTACACGCGCAAAACCGGCGCTTTCGCCATCGCGGCTTATTTCCGCACGATCCTCACCAACCAGGCGCCTTTCCAGCGCTGGCTGAAAGGAGATCGTTCGGCCATGACCGAGCAGCAAAAAAGAGGCGCGTTGCTTTTCTTCGGCAAAGCCGGCTGCTCCAACTGCCACAACAGCCCCTCGCTGAACAGCTCGCCGCACCAGTTTTTTGCCTTGGGCGTCAAGAATTTGTACCAAAGCGGATATGAAGTATTCCGAACCGATGGCAGCGACAAACGCAACCTCGGCCGGGGCGGATTTACCGGATTGCAGTCGGATATGCACAAGTTCAAGGTGCCCCAGCTGTACAACCTGAAAAACATGGACTTCTATTTCCACGGCGCCAGCAAAACCTCCCTGCGGCAAGTGGTCGAGTATTTCAACGCGGGCATTCCGGAAAACACGGACGTGCCGGCCAGCCAGATTACCGGACTTTTTCACCCGCTTGGCCTGACGGAAGACGAAGTCGCCGACCTGACGGAGTTTCTTGAAAACGGCTTGTACGACCCGTTCCTGGAACGTTATGCTCCCCTGCAAACAATGTCAGGCAATTGTTTTCCGAACAACGATTACCCCTCGCGGCTGGATATGGGCTGCAACTAGTAGTCGACCAATTTAGTATCTGAAAATATCCGGCATACCAACCGGCCTATGGGGCCGGCATCTTTGTAGAAACCGGCGGGGTGTAAATGCACGCGGCCCGGAGGGCCGCTATCTGACGGATTAGATACCGGCCCGCTGGGCCGGATCATCTTACTCATTGTGTCGTTACTACAT
>JBGAJY010000291.1:0-5619 GCA_044224705.1 Saprospiraceae bacterium | reverse complement strand
AACAACCCCACTAATGCGCCAACTGCCCGGCTGAAAACTCCTGCAAAGCGCCGCCTACCGTTCCGAACTGCACTTTCAGGGCCGCTGCGCCGCCGCTGTTAAAATACACGACCTTGATGCTGTGCCAGCCTTGCTGAAGCAGCGCCATGCCGTTGCGCTCCTGCGTGCCGTGATCTCCGTCGTTGTTGACAATCAGATCATTATCCACATACAACAAACTGCCGTCGTCGGATTCCAGAGAAAACGCATAGCCGCCGGTGCGCGCGATTCTGACGTAGCCCGTCCAGACCATTCCGCAGCGACTGGTCGTGCAGAGCGGGTCGAGCGTGAAGTCGTACACATCGCTTTCCCGTTCTACTTTTCCGTCGCGCGGGATAGTGTTCGAATTGTATTTGGAGGCCGTCAGCACCTGCATGTGCAAGCCCGGGGCGGGTTCGCGCAGCATCGAAAGGCTGGGCAGCATTCGATAGGTTTTGACGCGGACGGAATCCTCTCCGCTCGCCAGAAAACCCGGTTTGAAGGCTTTGGCGCGCAGCAAACCCGCGCCGCTCACCGGCACCGGACTGCTGAACAGGTTGGAATTTTCACGCGGCTCGGAGCCGTCGGTCGTGTAGCGGATGCTGGCTCCGGGCGTTGCGCAGTGGATGTCGAGCGTGGCCGCCATGTTCAACGGGTTGTAGTGCAGGTCGAGTTCGGGTGTAGCGATAAAATTGCCGTAGTTGCTGATTTTCAGAGCATAAGCGTGGGTCGAGGTGAATTTCCCCGGGTTGTATTCCGGCAGGTAAATCACCGTGTTGCCGCCCTGAACGTTTTCAGAGCGCAGTTTTTCCTTTGTAGCCAAAAGGGTGATTTCGGTGTTGGGCGGCAACTGGACGCCGCGCAGCGTCACCTTCCGGTCGGCCGGATATTTTGGCAAAATGGCGTACAAAGTGTTTTGCTTGGGGTTCCAGGTAAAAAATACCTCTTTTACGGCGTAACCAGGATCCGGGTTCACCGTTTGTTTGAGGATGAGATCTCCGCCGGCTTTCCATTTGTCGATCAGTTCGGGCGTAAAATTCCGGCTGCCGGCGCTCCACTGGCAATCGTTGCGCCAGCGCCGCGTGCCGTAAATGGCTTCACCGTTGATGTTCAGCCATTTACCTATTTCAATGAGGCGATCCTGCATGATCGGCGGAATTTGCCCGTGGGCATCGGGGCCGATATCGAGCAGAAAATTCCCGCCGCGGGACACTTTATCGATCAATTGCAGCACCAGCGACTGGCCCGAATTGTAGTCCCAGGCATCTTCCGCGCGGTTGTAGCCATAGGAATAACCAATGCCCCGGCTCTCTTCCCAGGCATGGTTGGAGAAGTCGATATCAGGCTGATATTCAGGCGTATAGAATCCGCCATGATTGAAACGCACGCCGCTGCCCCAGCGGTCGTTCACGGCCACGTAGTCGCGCACAGGGCTTTGGTTGTAGAGCCAGGAGAGGAATTGCTGCGACTGCCAGGTCTCGGGCGTGGCGTCCCAGTCGCCGTCGGCCCAAAGTACCCAGGGCTGGTAATTTTGCACCAGTTCGTAGAGTTGGGGCAGCATGTGGTCTTCGGCGTAGCGCTTGGGATCGTATTTCCAGAGGGGGTTGTACCATTCGTAAAGGGAGTAGTAAAGGCCCGGTTTGACGCTCGTTTTGCGCAGCGCGGTGAACAATTCACCCACCAGGTCGCGGCGCGGGCCGCGCACGGCAGCGTTCCAGGGGATGCCCCAGTCGCGGTTGGCGTCCTCGTTGGGCCAGAGACAAAAGCCATCGTGGTGCTTGGAAGTCAGCACGACGTATTTCGCGCCGGCGTATTGAAAAAGGTTGGCCCAATCGTCGGCGTTGAATAATTCGGCGTGAAAATCGTCGGCCAGGTCGTAGTAGGTCCGGGTGCCGAAATTGATTTGGTGAAAGGCCTTCACCGAGCCATCCGGATCGTTTTGCACCAGGGAATTGAGGTACCATTCTGCGTAGCGTCCTTTGGGCGTGAATGCCGGTACGGAGTAAACGCCCCAATGGATAAAGATGCCGAATTTGGCATCCTGCCACCATTCGGGAGTGGCCCGCTGGTCGAGCGAGGCCCAGTTGGGCTGATACACCTTTTGCGCTGATACGAGGGTAAACAGGCTGCAAAAAGCCAAAACAAACAATTTACGCATGGCAAAAACGGGGGAATTGGAGAGTGAAGGAATATGGGTTGACGTTGACAAATGTAGCCAGATGCGGCGTTGCCGGAAAAAAATTTACCACCCGGGGTTGTACTGTTCGATTTTTCCACACACCTTTGCCGCATCAGTACAGCAGTACATATGCAACACAATCGCGCTTATTTCTTTGGCTATTTTGGTTATTTTTTCTTTTACGGAAAACATGACAGGAACAGCCTATGCGCGATGGTGTAACTGAAAAAAACAAAAACCACCACCTCAACGGGAGTTCCTGCAACGCAGGAACTCCCGTTTTTTTTTCGCAAAACCGCCTGAATATGAGCACTCTACCTTCTACTTTTCCTGACATCACTGCCAGCCGGACCCGCCCCCGGGTCGTCATCCAGGGCGTCCGGGGCGCTTTTCACGAAATCGCCGCGCGGCAGTTTTTCGGGGAAAATGTCGAGATCGTTCCTGCGCCCGGTTTCTCCGACCTGATCCGCGCCGCCGAAGACTCCTCGCTGGCCGACGCTGCCGTAATGGCCATCGAAAACAGCATCGCCGGCAGCATCCTCGGCAATTACAAATTGCTGCAATTCAGCGCGCTGCATATCACTGGCGAGGTGTTTCTGCCCATTCGCCAGAACCTGCTGGTGCTGCCGGGCGTACGCCTTGGCGAGCTTCGCGAGGTCCACTCCCACCCCATGGCCCTCGCCCAATGCACCGATTTTTTTGAAAACCACCCGCAGATCCGCCTCATCGAAGCCGACGACACCGCCGCCGCCGCGGCGCGGATTGCCCGCGAAGAACGCCGCGACGCAGGCGGCATCGGCAGCACGCTGGCAGCAGAACTCTACGGACTGGCGGTGCTCGTGCCCAATATCGAAACGCACGCAGTCAATTTTACCCGCTTTTTGGTACTCGAAAGGGAAGATCGGAAAGTAGAGCAAGGAGGATGGAGCCGGCGGAAAGTCTCGGCCAGTTTCACCGTTCCGCACCGCAGCGGCAGCCTGAGCCGCATCCTCTCGGTGCTCGCCGCGCAGAGCGCCAACCTGACCAAAATCCAGTCGGTACCCATCGTCGGGCGCGTCGGGGAATACCAGTTTTTTGTGGATTTCACCCTCGAAAACCCGGCCGTGCTGCCCGAAACCCTGCGCCTGCTGGACGTGCTCACCCAGGATTGTAAAATCCACGGCATCTACGCTCCCGCCGATTTCTCGTAGCCCGCTTCATTATTTCATTACACCATTACTTCATTAATTTCTCCATGTTGCCAACCGCCCGCCGCCTCGACGGCATTCAGGAATACTATTTCGCCGGAAAATTGCGCGAGATCGCCCGGCTCCGCGCCGCAGGCCACCCGGTCATCAACCTCGGGATCGGTTCGCCCGACCTGCCGCCCCACCCCGAGGTCGTGACCGCCCTGCACAGCGCGTCTGCCGACCCCACGGCCCACGGATACCAGTCGTACACCGGCCTGCCGGCGCTGCGCCGCGCCTGGGCCGATTGGTACACGCGCCATTATGGCGTAGCACTCGATCCGGAGCAGGAAGTGCTGCCGCTCATCGGCTCGAAAGAAGGCATCGCACACATCGCTTTCACCTACCTCGAAAGCGGCGACGAGGCGCTCGTGCCCAATCCTGGCTACCCGACCTACCGCGCTGCCACGCGCCTGGCCGGCGCTACCGTACGTGAATATGAGCTGGATGAAACGCAGGACTGGCTGCCCGATCTCGGCCGGCTGGCCGCCACGGATTTGTCGAAAGTTAAAATCATGTGGGTCAATTATCCGCACATGCCCAGCGGCGCTTCGGCCGATCCGGCTTTTTTCCAACGGCTCGTTGATTTTGGAAAAACACACAACATCCTGATTGTCAATGATAATCCGTATAGTTTTATTCTCAACGACCAGCCTATCAGCATCCTTGCTGCCCAAGGCGCCAAAGACGTCGCCATCGAGCTCAACTCGCTGAGCAAATCGCACAACCTGGCAGGCTGGCGCGTCGGCGCGGTGCTTGGGCAGGCCAAATACCTGAGCGACATCCTGCGCTTCAAAAGCAACCTCGATTCCGGGCAGTTCCTGCCGGTCCAAATGGCCGCAGCGAAGGCTTTGCAGGTGTCGGATGAGTGGTACACGGAGCTCAACGCCACCTACCGCAAGCGTCAGGAAAAGGCCATTGCATTACTGGAAGCCGTTGATTGTCACCCCAATGCGGGACAGCAAGGCCTGTTCGTGTGGGCAAAAATTCCCGCCCGGTGGCCCGATGCCTACGCCTTCAGCGATCATCTGCTCGCCGAAGCAGACCTGTTTTTGACGCCCGGCGGCATTTTCGGCAGCGCGGGGGAACGGTTCATCCGGGTTTCGCTCTGCCAGCCGGCCGAGGTGTTTGAAGAGGCCCTTTCCAGAATTGAGAGAGCGAACAATCCATTAACTGTCAATCATTTACAAACCACGCCATGAAAATCTGCATCATCGGACTTGGCCTGATCGGCGGCAGCCTGGCCCGCGATTTCAGGGAAAAAGGGCTCGCCACCCGCCTGATCGGCGTCGACAAAAACCCTGAAAACGGCCGTTCCGCACTGGCGCTCGGCCTTGTGGACGACCTATTGCCACTGTACGAAGCGCTTGAACAAAGTGACCTGGTCGTTTGCGCCACACCCGTCGACAGCCTCGCCAGCCTGGTCCCTCACTTACTTGATCAAAGCCGTCCCGGGCAGGTTATCATGGACGTGGGTTCCACTAAACTGCCTGTTTTACAGGCGGTTGAGACACATCCAAACCGCATTAGGTTTGTCGCCACACACCCGATGGCCGGCACGGAATACTCGGGTCCGTCGGCAGCGCTGAGCGGGCTTTTTTCCGGAAAGACCTGCGTGTTGTGCGACACCGCGCACAGCGCACCCGAGGCATTGGCGCTCGTTCAAAGGCTGTACCGGACGCTCGGCATGCAACTTATCGAGCTCGACGGCGCCGCACACGACCTGCACGTGGCCTATGTGAGCCACATTTCACACATCGCCTCCTTCGCGCTGGCGCTCACAGTCTTGGAAAAAGAGCGCGAAGAAGAGCGGATTTTCGAGTTGGCCAGCGGCGGTTTCAGCAGCACCGTGCGCCTCGCCAAAAGCAATGCCGACACCTGGATACCCATTTTTCAGCAAAACCGCGACAACGTGCTCGACGTGCTCGACGAGTTCATCAACACGGTCAGCCGCTTTCGTACTTTGTTGATTAAGAGCGACTTCAAAACGTTCGATCAGCTCATCCGCAAGGCCAACGACATCCGGCGGATATTGGATCACAAACAAGATTTAAGTATTTCTGCTCCCATCCCCACCGGTGCAGGCCCCACCCCCGACCCCTCCCCCTCCGGGGAGGGGAGTTTGCCCTCAACACGATCTTCTCCCCTCCCCGGAGGGGGTGGGGCCAACGTCGGAACGAACCCCATGTAAATCAC
>JBGAJY010000290.1:0-5621 GCA_044224705.1 Saprospiraceae bacterium | reverse complement strand
GGTCGGTGGCATAGCGGGCAAATCCGCCGCCCAGCTGGTCGTAAATGCCGCCCTGGATCATTTTGTCGAGGGACAGCACGGCATGTTCCAGCGCTTCGGACGGCGGCGGCGTGGAGACCTCGGAGGTCTTCGAAGACCTCGGAGGTCTGCCACCGCTACTGGTGAACCAGTGATAATTCAGCAAATACTGGATCGCCATCGTGGACGGAAACTTCGGCGCGCCGCCGAAACCGCCATCCGCGCGGTCGAAACGGTCGCGCATTTGGGCAAAAATATGATCCAGCAGGGCCTTGTCGAAAGGCGCGGCGGGATTGTCCGGGCCGATGTTTTGCACAAAAATTTCGTCGTTGCCACGGATGCGGGCGAGCAGTTTGTCGGCCTGGTCGTTCACGGTGGCGCGTTCGGTTTCCCACACCTTTACCATGTGCTGCAACACCTGCAGCCACGAAGGGCGGTTGTAGGCGGGGCGGGGCGGAAAATATGTGCCCGCGTAAAACGGCCTCCCGTCGGGCGTCAGGAAACAATTCAGCGGCCAACCCCCTCCCCCACTGATGAGCTGGCAGGCTTCCATGTAGATCGCATCCACATCCGGCCGCTCCTCGCGGTCGACCTTGATGCAGACGAAATGTTCGTTCATGTAAGCCGCAATGTCCTCATTTTCAAAGGATTCGTGCTCCATGACGTGGCACCAGTGGCAGGTGGAATAGCCGATACTGACCAAAATGGGCTTGTGCTCTGCGCGGGCGCGGGCCAGGGCCTCGGGCTTCCAGGCGTACCAGTCCACGGGGTTGTTGGCATGCTGGAGGAGGTAGGGGGATGTTTCGAAGCGGAGACTGTTCAAGGGGAGTGATGAGTGATGAGTGATGAGTGATGAGTGATCAGGGTTGTCCGGTTAAGAATTTGAACATCCGTATAGTTCATTGATATTCTGTTATTTACAAGGGTTTTGGGTTTAAACGATTTGAAATGGGTTGGGCCTTTGGTATCATAGGGCATGAATCAAGGAAAATTTGTTTTTGCCCAGTTAATGAGCCTGGTAGATCCAAATGAGTTTCGCCGCTGTGTGGAACGTTACCAAGGAGATTACCGAATTCGGCAGTTTAGTTGCTGGCATCAGTTTCTGAGTCTGAGTTTTGGCCAATTGACCCATAGGGAAAGTTTACGCGATTTAGTGCTTTGCCTTCAAGCACACTCGTCAAAGCTATACCATATGGGTTTGAGCAAGGGCATTAGCCGCAGCACCTTGGCAGATGCCAATGAGCAACGAGACTGGCGCATTTATGCGGATTATGCGCAAGTGTTGATCCAAAAAGCCCGGTTTTTATATGGCGGGTCAAGTTTGGAGGGATTGGATCTGGACAACACGGTATATGCCTTGGATTCCACGACGGTCGATTTGTGTCTGGAAGTGTTTTGGTGGGCCAAGTTTCGCAAACACAAGGCAGCACTAAAAATTCACACGCTTTTCGATGTTCGCTGTAGTATACCCTGTTTTATCCACATTACCGACGGGCTGTGGCATGATGTGAACATACTGGATATTTTGACCTTCGAAGCCCAGGCATTTTATGTCATGGATCGGGCATACCTGGCCTGGCAGCGTTTATATCGCATCCACCAGGCCAATGCTTTTTTTCTCACCCGCCCAAAAGGAAATTTGGCTTTTATCCGCCTGTATTCCCATCCTGTGGACAAATCCTTGGGTATAAAATGCGACCAAACGGTTCGTCTCAAAAACTTTTATGTCTCAAAAGACTACCCCACAAACTTCCGTCGCATCAAGTATCATGACAAAGAACTTGATAAAACCTTCGTATTTGTAACCAACAACTTTGAGGTCAAAGCCGAGCAAATTGCATTACTGTACAAACATCGATGGCAGATCGAATTATTCTTTCGTTGGATCAAACAGCATCTGCGCATCAAGGTCTTTTGGGGTGAAAGTGCCAACGCCGTAAAAACCCAAATCTGGGTTGCAGTTTGTGCCTATGTCCTGGTCGCCATGCTCAAACACCAAGTGAAAACTCCTTTAACCATGTACGAAATGTTACAAATCCTGAGCGCATCCGCCTTTGACAAAACCCCTGTAAATCAACTCTTTACAATACAAAATTACAAAAACAATGACCAAGTCGATCTTAATCAATTGATTCTCTTCGATTTATAACCGGACACCCCTGATTTAAATTGTGTACTAAACTCATCCAAAGTCAGAACTTTCAAAGGAGGGAATTCAAGTTCCCGGATGGGTTGAAAATGTTTATCCTCTGAAACTATACAAAACGCATTGGCCGCCACTGCACAATCCACGAATTTGTTGTCGTCTGGGTCGGCAGCGACCAAATTCCAGTGGTAGTAGATTTCCGTTTGCAGTACGTAAGGGAAACTGGTGAGAAATTCTGAAAAATTGCCGGCTACTTCGGCAGTCGTGCGCAGAGTTAGGACCTCTTCGTATTCTAAAAGAATTTCTTTGGAAAGACATAGTGTGAATTCGCCCGCCAGGATGCGGTCAAAAATCCAGCGATGGCGCGATGCGCGGCCGATCATGGAAATCACAACATTGGTATCAAGAACGATTTTCAGCACGCCAGTGTTCATAAGCCCATTGGGCAACTTGTTCTGCCGAGAGCCCTTCTTTTTCTATAAAACCATCCATTGCAGCGGTCGCTTTTTCAGCAAAATACAAGCCGATCAAATAGCGGATAGCCTGCAAATCTTCGTCAGAGACGTTGCTGGCGTAAAGTTTGAGCAATTCAAGTTGGAGATTACTCAGGCTGGGTGGTGCAGAAGAAGACATTTAAAATGGCGCTAAATAAAATACACTGCTCGATGAGACTTGTTTTGTTGGCACTGCAATTTCAAACAAAAAACCCTTTTCCCATAAAAAAAGTTGCCTTTCCCCCTCCCTCCGTACTTTTGCCCACACCGACCGGAGCCGGCGCTTCAATTTCAGGGTGACACTTTTCGTTTTGCCACCTGAGATCCTGAAACCCGGCAATCCTCCGACACTCATCCCAACACCCTTATGGCCGCGCGCAAACGCTCCCAACTCAGCATGAATTTCGACAGCGAACGCACCCCGAAACTGGTGGGCGTAGTGCTGATCTTTTTGTCGTTCTACCTGTTCGTCGCATTCACCTCCTACTTTTTTACCTGGGAAAACGACCACGACATCGTGTTCCGGTTCTCCTGGGACATGTTCCTGGGCGATGTGCAGGTCGACAACTGGCTGGGCCGCCTCGGCGCTTTCGTGGCCGACAGCGTGATCTACTGGGGCTTCGGACTGGCCTCCTACGGCTTCGTGTACCTGCTCTACAAATACGGACTGGCCTTCGTGCGCCGTACGCCCCTGAGCTACCTGACGCCCACTTTACAAAAGACGGCCATCTGGATGGCCATCGTGTCGGTCGTGTCGGCTTTCTTTTTTCAACGGCTCGAATTCCCCGTCGGCGGCGTGTTCGGGCAGGCCGTGAGCGAATGGGTGCAAAATTTCCTCGGCCTCATCGGCACCCTGGCGCTGCTGCTGTTCGCCCTGGTAGCCGTGTTCGTGTGGAACAACAATCCCGACCTGACCGATTTCAGCTGGCAAAAACTCTGGTACGAAACCCGCCGCGCCTGGGAGGACCTGCTCACCGGCAATTATGCCAAACGCCGCCCTACCCCGCCGCCCGTAGCCAAATCGCCGATCAGTCCGCTGGGCGCCACCGAAGAATTCGAAGACATCACCGCCACGCTCGGCTCGGCCGGCCAAAACACCCCGGCAGTGCCCAAACCCACGGCCGAGGCAGCCGGCCAGCTATCGTTCGACCTGTCGCAAAAAAGCGCGCTGTTCGCCGACCCGCCCACCGCGAAATTGCCCAAAACCGGCGAAGCCGAACTGGAGATCAACCTGCCGCCCGTCGAAACGGCGGAACCCGTGACGCCCGACCAGGCCCAGGCCTACAAACCCCCGGTCGAAGTCGTTCAGGAGGACAATCCCAACCTGTCGGAGCCTTACGACCCCACGCTGGAACTCTCGCACTACGAATACCCGCACCTCCAGTTGCTCGTGGACCACGACAATTCGGTGCTCGAAATCGACCGGGAAGAGCTGGAAACCAACAAAAACCAGATCATCCAGACCCTCCTGCATTTCAAAATCGAGATCGAAAAAATCCGCGCCACCATCGGCCCGACAGTGACCCTGTACGAGATCATCCCGGCCCGCGGCGTGCGTATTTCCAAAATCAAAAACCTCGAAGACGATATTGCGCTGAACCTCTCGGCGCTCGGCATCCGTATCATCGCCCCGATCCCCGGCAAGGGCACCATCGGTATCGAGGTGCCGAACAAAAACCGCCAGATCGTCGGGATGCGCGAGGTGCTCACGAGCGACAAGTTCAAACGCGCCAAAATGGACCTGCCCATCGCCCTGGGCAAAACCATCGCCAACGAAGTGTTCGTGGCCGACCTGACCAAAATGCCCCACTTGCTCATCGCCGGCGCCACCGGCCAGGGCAAGTCCGTAGGCATCAACGTCGTGCTCATGTCGCTGCTGTACAAAAAGCACCCTTCGCAGGTCAAGTTCATCCTCATCGACCCCAAAAAAGTGGAACTCTTCCCCTACGCCAAACTGGAGAACCACTTCCTGGGCTTCCTGCCCGACCAGATCGAACCGATCGTGACCGATACAACCAAGGTCGTGCATACCCTCAATTCCCTCATCATCGAGATGGAGGCGCGCTACGATCTCATGAAAAAAGCCGAAACGCGCAACATATCGGAGTACAACGACAAATTCGTCTCCCGCCGCCTCAACCCCAACAAAGGCCATCGCTTCCTGCCTTACATCGTGCTCATTATCGACGAATTCGCCGACCTGATCATGACCGCCGGCAAAGAAGTGGAACTGCCCATCGGCCGCCTCGCACAGCTCTCCCGCGCCGTCGGCATCCACCTGATCATCGCCACCCAACGCCCTTCAGTCAACATCATCACAGGCGTTATCAAGGCCAACTTCCCCGCACGTATCGCCTTCAAAGTGGCCTCCAAAGTCGACTCCCGTACCATACTCGACTCCGGCGGCTCTGAACAACTCACCGGCCGCGGCGACATGCTGCTCTCCGTGGGCGGCGACATTATCCGCCTGCAATCAGCCTTCGTGGATACTCCCGAAGTAGAACGAGTGATCGAATTTATCGCCAACCAACAGGGCTTTGCCGAGCCTTTCTTCCTGCCCGAATTCCATCCCGACGGCCCCGACGGCTCGGGCGCGAACGGCAAATCGGTCAGTCTCTCCGAACTCGACGACATGCTGGAGGACGCCGCGCGCCTCGTGGTCGAAACGCAGCACGGCTCCACGAGCATGATCCAGCGCCGCCTCAAACTCGGCTACAACCGCGCCGGTCGCATCATGGACCAGCTCGAAGGGCTGGGCATCGTAGGGCCTGCCGAAGGCTCCAAACCACGCGAGGTGCTGTACTACGGCATCGATGAACTGGAACGTTTCCTGACGGAATTGAGGAACCGGCGGTAGAAAGAGGCATGGGGCAAATGGCTCGGGGCAACACACCCAGAGCGGTCGCTTTGCCCCTTGCCTTTTACCCCTTGCCTCTTGCCTATCGCTTGTCTACCGTCTGCGT
>JBGAJY010000289.1:0-5688 GCA_044224705.1 Saprospiraceae bacterium | reverse complement strand
GGTACCGGTCGTTCTCGTTGTTGTTCAGGTAAATGCCTTCGGAGAGCAGGATGAGTTCGTTGAGCACCAGTTCGGCTTCGTCGAGAAACAGCACTTTTTAAATGCCCGAGGCGGCGCGGGCCTCTTCCGTGGTGTATTTGTGGCCTACCCAGACGGCGATGTGTTCATTGTTACGTTAGATCAGCAGAACCTCATTGTGGCCGTCTTTGGGGCAGTCGGGGAACAAGACCAGCATGGTTTCTTCCTGATCGATGCCGCAGAGGTAGTACAGCCCCGCGTTTTGGCGGAAGGGGAAAAACTGGTCGCCCGAACGTGGCATCTGGTCGTTTGAATTAAAAATGGCGATGGTATTCGACTTCATCTCACGCGTGAAACGGCGGCGGTTCAGCTGAAAAAGCTCTGGGTTGAGTGGTGTGTATTTCATGGAAAATAACAGATAAAGCAGTGATCGGAATAATCTGGCAGGGCAATTATTTTAACGGCCGAAAGAAGATGACTTTCCTTGAAAAATACAAAAACTTAACGCGGGAAAAGCCGCTTTTCGACCAGCAGAGCATTTTCAGCAGCGGACAAAGCCGTCCTTTGTGAATTGTGTCGCCGATTTTTTTGCGCCCTGAATTTGATCAAAAGGCAAAAACCCTACTTTTGGCCCGCCGGTTTCAAGCGCCGGCAAATGCCCACCATCCGAAATCATTGATCTATCACTCTATCACAACGCCAATTATGACTTTCCCGGCTAACTGTAAATACACCGAAGACCACGAATGGATCCGCCTCGAAGGTGGCAACATCGCCTACGTGGGCATCACCGACTATGCCCAGGGCGAACTCGGCGAACTTGTTTATATCGAAGTGGAAACCGTCGGCGAAACGGTTCAGGCCGGCAAAGTCTTCGGCACGGTCGAAGCCGTGAAAACGACCTCCGACCTCTTCATGCCCGTCGACGCGAAAGTGCTGGAATTCAATCCTGCCCTCGACGATTCCAAAAAAGGCAACCCGGCCCTGATCAACGAAGACCCCTACGGCAACGGCTGGATCGTCAAAGTGGAACTTCAAAACCCGGCCGATCTGGACAAATTAATGTCCTCCTCGGACTACGAAGCACACGTGGGATGAACCTGGTAGCCCGGAATTTATTCCGGGCAATACCCCTGCCCGGAATAAATTCCGGGCTGCCAGACTACGCCGACTCGTCGCCATCCACGACGACAGTCGGCGTTTCTGTTTCCCCGTGTTCCAGCCGGCTGAAATCCAATCTCCTGATTTTCGGCGCCCACCACCAGGTGATACCGACCACCATCAGCGTCATCACACCGCCGAACACCACGGACAGGGGCACGTTGCCGAACACTCGCGCCGCCACCCCGCTCTCAAACGCGCCGAGCTCGTTCGAAGAGGTGATAAACATCGAATTGACCGATGAAACGCGTCCCTTCATGTTTTCAGGCGTCAAATGCTGCAACAAGGAAGAACGCACGAACACGCTCACCTCGTCGAATACGCCTGCCGCAAAGAGGAAAAAAAACGACAGCCAGAAATATTTCGACAACCCGAATCCGATGATGCACAGCCCGAAGCCGGCCACGCAGCCCAGCATCAGTTTGCCTGCGCCCCGACCCAGCGGGCGATGAGCAAGGATAAATGCCATGCTGATGGCGCCGAGCGACATCGCTGCGCGCAAAACGCCCAGCCCCTCGGCCCCCACATGCAAAATGTCTTTGGCAAAAACCGGTAGCAAAGCCACCGCCCCGCCGAACAACACTGCAAACAAGTCGAGCGCAATGGCGCCGAGAATCATTTGATTGCTGAACACAAACCGCAATCCCGCCCGGATACGGGCCAAAGCCGGTTCGCGGTGATCGGTCGGCGGAACGGGCCGCGAATTGATTTGCAGGATAAAAAACAGCGCCAGCACACACAGTACGGTCATCACGGTGAAGGCCGCCGTCACACCGGCAAAGCCGTAGATCAAGCCGCCCAGGCCCAGGCCCGTGACACTGGCTACCTCCCAGGTGCTGCTGTTCCACGTGATGGCGTTGGGCAGTGTTTTTTTGTCGACCAGCTGCGGCAGCAGGGCAAAATTGGCCGGGCTGAAAAATCCGCGCGCGATGCCATTGACAAAAATGACGGCAAAAATGCCGCTCAACAAGGTCATTTTGGGTAAAACGTCCCGGTTGCCGGCCAGCCAAACCAGGGCAAGAGAACACAAAGTCAGCGCGAGGAGGCAGCCCATCAGCAGGCTTTTGCGGTTGTATTTGTCGGCCAAATGGCCCGCCCACAGGCTGATCCCTATGGCCGGAAGGGCTTCTGCCAGACCGATCAGACCCAGGTTGAGCGGGTCGCCCGTCAGATCGTACACAAAATAACCGACGGAGACGGACATGATCTGCACAGCGAGCGTGGTTGCCAGGCGCATGGCCAGAAAACGGCGGTAGTCGGGGATACGAAGGGCGGCGTAGGCGTCGCGGGAGGATGTTGTCATATGCGGAAAGCCGAGGCAGGAAAACGATTTGCCGGAAGCTAAGTTCCGGTAAGTGCCGAAAAATCGGAGTATGATCAGTTTTTCTCACCTTTGCCGACCCAATCCACTGGCGAATTTTTTACCAAACCCACTTGTTTTCCATGCAATTGTTATCCGGAAAAGTTGCCCTCATCACCGGCGGCGCGCGCGGCATCGGCGAAGCCCTGGTGCGCAAATTTGTTGAACATGGCGCCTCCGTCGCCTTCACCTACGTCTCCGCTGCCTCCGCCGAACGCGCAGGCGCACTGGCTACCGAACTTGGCGCCGCCGCCCGTGCCTACCAAAGCGACGCCGGCGACTACACTCAGGCCGAAGCGCTCGTGAATCAGGTTATCCAGGATTTTGGCCGGATCGACATCCTCATCAACAACGCCGGCATCACGCGCGACACCCTGATGCTTCGCATGAGCGAGCAACAGTGGGACGAAGTGATCCAAACCAACCTGAAATCGGTCTTCAACCTCACCAAACACGCGTTGAAACCCATGCTGCGCGCGGGTGGTTCGATCATCAACATGAGTTCTGTGGTGGGCGTGTTCGGTCAGGCCGGACAGGCCAACTACGCCGCTTCCAAAGCCGGCATCATCGGTTTTTCGAAGTCCATCGCCAAGGAATACGGTTCCCGCGGCATTCGCTGCAACGCCGTCGCGCCCGGCTTTATCGAAACGGAAATGACTGCCGTGCTCGACGAAAAAACGAAGGAAGGCTACCTCTCCGCCATTCCCATGAAACGCCTCGGCACGGGCGCCGACGTGGCCAATGCCTGCGTTTACCTGGCTTCCGACATGGGGTCGTATGTGTCAGGGCAGGTGCTGTCGGTATGCGGGGCGCTCAATTGCTGAGGTGATTGAAATGATTGATTCGATTGATTCGATTGTTTCGATTATACACGATCGCGAATCAATCGAATCAATCGAATCAATCGAATCAATCGAATCAATCGAATCAATCGAATCAATCGAATCAATCGAATCAATCGAATCAATCATTTCACTCCTTCCAGAAACCCCATCATCGCCTCGAAATAGGCCTCTCCTCCTTTCCTCCCAATGTTGAGGTGCCCTGCGCCAGACACGGTGTACCAGGTCTTTTGCGAGGATGCCAGGTGGTCAAAATTGATTTTTCCGAACCCGATGGGAATTCGGTCGTCCTGATCGCCGTGGGCCATAAATACCGGCTGTGTGATCTGCCGGGCCGCTTCACCAGGTTTCACGGAAAATGGGTCAAAATGAGCGATCACGGCGGATTTTTCGAGGACATGGTGCGCCAGCCAGAAGCTTTTTACCCCGAACAAATCCTCGCCATACTCGGCGGTGACGGCTTCCAGGTCGTGAAAGGTACTTTCGATGATGCCGAAATGCAGGCGTTTGTCCTCAGCCAGGGTTTGAAGAGCGATCGCTCCGCCAAGTGAATTTCCAAAAATGCCGATGGTTTGTTCCGGATTAAGCGCCAGCAGCGTGTCGACCAGCGCCGACAGGTCGTATTTTTCATAAAAACCGAAGGTGCAGTACTCGCCGCCGCTTTCTCCGTGGGCCCGCAGATCGAACAGGACGGTGCTGATGCCCCGTTGGGCCAGTTTTTGGGCAAACGGCAACAAATGCTCCTTGCAGCCTCCGATCCCGTGAACAAGGATCAGGGTGATGGGTTTTTGGTGGTCCGGCAAGGCGGTGATGGCAGGTATGAACAGCGCTTTCAGGCTCAGGCTGTCTTGGGTCTGAATATTCAATGGTCGGGCGTTAAGGCCATAATTTGAGGGTTCCGACCCCAGCGGCAACATCCACCCCCGGCGCTCTTTATTGGTCCGGTAAGGCTTGATGGGCGTATAGGGCAGTACGTTTTCCACGACAAACCATCCGGTCAGCGCCAGAAACGGCAGCGACCAAAGGGTGATTTTGAAGAGGCGACGGATGAGTTTTTTCATTTTTCAGCAAGAATTGATGCAAAAACACCAAAAGGCCCGACGGCATTGCTCCTTTTTGGACAAGTTTGCACGATTTTTCTACTGACCGAAGATTATTCACCACCAGACAGGGCCGGTCAATTGCCGTCCGAATTGTGGCTACCTCAATTTGAAATGAAAAAACAAACTACCCTTCTTTTGTTCCTCCTGGCGCTTGGAGCCTGCAAAACAACCCTGCCCACCGGCGTCTTCGACGGCGCCAAAGCCCCGCCGGCGCCCGATTATTCCGACCTGAAGAACTGGGCCGCTCATCCGGCTCAATCCGATCCGGCCGACCGCACACCTTGCCCCGATGTGCGCGACGAGCAGGCCACCCAGCCCGTGGACGTCTTTTTCCTGCACCCTACGACCTACACAGGCAGTCGGCGTTTTGAAAAACACTGGAATGCCGACGTGAACGACAAGCGCGTCAATACCAAAACCGACGAGTCGACTATCCTTTACCAGGCTTCCATTTTCAACGGCGCAGGGCGGGTGTTCGCGCCGCGCTACCGGCAGGCCCACCTGCGGGTTTTTTTTGGTCAAAAAGACAAAAAGTCTGCCCAGGCGGCCCTCGATCTGGCGTATGAAGACACCAAAACGGCCTTCCTCTACTATCTCGAACACTGGAACAAAGGCCGCCCGTTCATTATCGCCGGACACAGCCAGGGCGCCCGGCACGCCATGTTTTTGCTGCGCGACTTGATAGAAGGCACACCGTATGAAAAACAACTCGTGGCGGCATACCTCGTCGGATGGCCGGTTCGCAGCGACTTTTTCAAATCCCTGCCGCCTTGCAACGACCCGAGCCAAACCGATTGTTTTTGTACCTGGCGTACCTGGGAGCGCAGTTTCGGACTCGAACGGTTGACGCAAAACCCCGACGGCATCGTTTGCACCAACCCGATTACCTGGACGACGGCCGATGGCCAGCGGGCGCCAAAAACCGCCAACAAGGGCGCTGTTTTGCGCAAATTTTGCGCCGTGCTGCCGCAGGTCACCGACGCGGAAGTGCACAACGGCTACCTGCTGTGCGTCAAACCGAAATTCCCCGGCAGCTTTTTGTTGCGCAGCAAAAATTACCATATCGGCGACCTGAATCTCTATTATTTCAACGTCCGCGAAAACGCCAGGGTTCGCGCTGATGCGTATCTCCGTCAACACAATTGATTCGATTGTCCGATTGGTTCGATTGTTCGATTATACGCGATCATGTATAATCGAACAA
>JBGAJY010000288.1:0-5716 GCA_044224705.1 Saprospiraceae bacterium | reverse complement strand
AAAATTGAAATTGGAAATTGAAAAGGGGGAGGGATGCGTGTGCTTTACCAAACTATGATCGTAAAGCACAAGCACCCCTCCCCCTTTTCAATTTCCAATTTCAATTTTCCAGTTTCCTAAACCGCCCTGCTCCCGTCAAACTGCTCCAGATAATCCGCCACCCGGCGCAGGAACGAGCCACCCAGGCTGCCGTCCACCACGCGGTGGTCGTACGACAGGGACAGGAACATCATTTGCCGCACGGCGATCACGTCGCCGTATTCGGTTTCGAGCACGGCGGGCTTTTTGCGGATGGCGCCGGTGGCCATGATGGCGACCTGCGGCTGGTTGATGATGGGGGTACCCATCACGTTGCCGAAGGTGCCCACGTTGGTGAGGGTGAAGGTGCCGCCCTGGATTTCGTCGGGTTTGAGCTGGTTCTGGCGGGCGCGGTTGGCCAGGTCGTTCACCTGTTTGGTGAGGCCGGCCAGGTTGAGAAAATCGGCATTGCGGATTACCGGAACGATGAGGTTGCCGGAAGGCAAAGCCGCCGCCATGCCGATGTTGATATCTTTTTTGACAATGAGCCGCGAGCCGTCGACCGACACGTTGATCATCGGGTAGTCGCGGATGGCGCGGGCCACCGCTTCGATGAAAATGGGCGTAAACGTGATGTTTTCCCCATATTTCTTTTTGAATTCGTCTTTGATACGGCTCCGCCAGTTGACCAGATTGGTCACGTCGGCTTCCACGAAGGAGGTGACGTGCGGGCTCGTTTGCTTGCTCATCACCATGTGGTCGGCGATGAGTTTGCGCATGCGGTCCATTTCCACAATCTCAACATTCCCGCTCACCGAAACGGCCGGGGCGGGTGATGGCGCTGGAGGCGCTGCGGGAATATTTGCAGGCATGGCCTTCGGCATGGGCTCGCCGGAGGTGCCGCGGTTGGCGACGTAGGCGAGAATGTCTTTTTTCGTCACGCGGCCTTCCTGGCCGGAGCCCTGCAGGGTGTCGAGTTCGGAAGCGCTGATGCCCTCCTGTTTGGCGATGGTGCGCACGAGCGGAGAGTAGAAACGAGCGGCGCCTGCAGTGGCCGTAGCGGCCGGTACGTAGGGCACGGCGGCGGCCTCATGCTGGCCGTTGGTGGCCGGCGTTGGCTGACTGACTGCGGGCGAAGCTGCGGGCTGTGCCGCACCGGCCTCGGTCTCGATGACGGCGATGGTTTTGTTGATGGGCACCACGTCGTTTTCCTGAAAAAGGATTTCGACGAGGGTGCCGGCCACAGGCGAGGGCACTTCGGAATCGACTTTGTCGGTGGCAATGTCGAGCACGGGTTCGTCGAGTTCGACGGAATCACCGGGCTTTTTGCGCCACTTCAAAATAGTGGCCTCCATGATGCTTTCGCCCATTTTGGGCATGACAAGTTCTACGCGAGCCATACGAGGATTTTACATTAATTTGGTTAGAGCACCACAAAGGTACGACCCTGCGAACCAAAAGGCGCGAAATGCGGTCAATTTTGGAATTTCATTTTGCACGGATGTCCTATCCTTGCAGCGCCAAGCGATTCACCTGACTATGAAAAATATCATTTTTGACTTCGGCAACGTGCTTTTTGACCTCGATCTGCCGCGTATCGGGCAGCATTTTCAGGCCTATTGGGGCGAAAAAGCCCTTGCAGCCCGAGATAAACTGAACGCCGCGAAAGTGTTTGAACTGTATGAAACCGGCGGCCTGAGCACGGAGGAGTTCGTCAATGACCTGCGGTTTGCCGTGGAGCCGTATCTGACGGAAGAGCAGGTGATCAACGCATGGAATTCGGTTTTTCTAGGTATGCCAGGCGAACGCTTCGACATGCTGACCCGCCTCCGCGAGCACTACAACGTGTTCCTGCTGAGCAACATCAATGACCTGCACGCCCGGTGGATCGACGATTACATGCTGCGCGAACACGGCTTCAGCGATTTTCAAACGCAGTTTTTCGACGGCGTCTACTATTCCCACCTCATCCGTCTGCGCAAACCCGACCGTGAAATTTACGAATACGTACTGGCCGACGCGGAACTTGAACCAAGGGAGACTGTGTTTTTTGACGACCTGGAAGAGAATGTCGAAGCGGCGCGGGCCTTGGGCATCCAGGGGATTTTGAAACGGCCGGAAGAGGATATTTTGGAGATGATGAAAGGCTTTTAAAGGCAATCCCAATCATACAACACCTTCGAAAAATCGCGCTTCGCCAGGTCTTTTTCCCGGATAAAAAAGTGTCCCACGCCCATGTCGCCCCACATCAGGTCCATGAGTTCGTCGGAGTCGAGTTGGAACAGGAGCAGCATCGGGTCGTCGGCGCGGCGCGGATCATCCTGGGTAAAATAAGCGTAGCCGCCGATTTTATGGCCGACGGCCTTCACGGCTTTATTGTAGGCGTCGGTGAGTTCCCACTCCTTTGCGCCGAATTGCTGGAAAAAACTGGCCCCGAAAGTTTCCCAGAACCGGTAATCGGTCGAGGGCGCAAATTCCTCCGCCAGTTCGAACGTCAGCGGGTGCGACACGTCGGGGTGGTGCGGCAACAGGTCGTAATCGCGCAGGGGCGGAAAATTGACCTGCAAACCCGCCTCCTTCTGAACCACTTCGGGAAAATAGAGCACGCGGAACGTGTCCGCATTTTCCCCGTCGTCGAAGTCCATGCCGTACAGGTCGTCGTCGTAGATATAGAACTGGACGATGCCTTTTTCCGGGAAAGGCGACAAGGCCGGCATTTCCGCAAAATTCAACTGCGCGAGGAAAAACAGGTTGCGGCCGTCGGGCGCCGTGGGCCAGTCCGTGCCATTGGGCAGGTACGGCAACCCGCCAACTTTGCTTTCCCACAAAGCCGTTGCGCGCGAGGGCTGCGCCTTGGCCCGGATGAAAGGCTGGCGGGTGGCGAGGATTTTTTCGCGAAAAGGTTCAAGTTCGGGAGGGAGTTGGAGCGCCATGTTTGGTAGTGTTATGGAAGGAAAATTTTCCGGAGGTAAAAATCCTCTTTTTGCCGCATCAGGGCTTCTTCTTCGGGTGTTTTATCGCCATAGCCCGCCAGGTGCAACACGCCGTGGGCCATCACCCTGCTGAGTTCCTGTTGAAAACTCACCTCGTTCGACAGGGCATTTTCGGCCACGCGTTCGCTGCTGATAAACAGGTCCCCGTGGATCTCTCCGGGCTCGCCGTAGGGAAAGGTGATAATGTCGGTGTAGTAGTCGTGGTCGAGGTATTCGATGTTGACCTGCCTAAGATACTCATCGGAGCAGAAGATGTAGTTGACCTCTATAAAGGGCTTCTTTTCGGCTTCGGCAATACCCATGAGCCATTGAGTCAGCATCTCCGGTTCCCACAATTCGAAGCGTACGTCTTCAAAATGAAAATTCACGGGCGCTTCGGGTGTCTCGTGGGCTTCGGACGGGAGTGGAGGAAATTGCATAGCGTATGGGTTTTGGAGGAGACAAAAATAACGACGGGGTGACTTTCAGTCACCCCGTCGTTCGACCGGCAGCGCCGGGACACAAAAAAAGATGTTGTTAATCGATTTTGAAGCGCATTTCCACCGTGCTTCCGCCGCGGGTAAACCGGCAATCGTCGCTCAATTCACGCATGAGGTAGAGGCCGCGGCCACCGCATTTTTCGAGGCAATCGGCTGCGGTGGGATCGGGAACGTCACAGGGGTCGAAGCCCGGGCCTTCATCCGATACGCGGATCGACAGGGCGTCTTTCTGGCGACGGAGCGAGATGTTGACCGATTTGCTGCGGTCGCCGCTGTTGCCGTGCAGAATAGCGTTGGTGACGGCCTCGGTGAGGCTGATCAGGATACTGCCGTGAAGATCGGAGGAAAGGCCGTAGCGCAAGGCTACTTCGTCCACAAAGGGTTCTACTTTAGCTACGTTATTGGGGTCGGATGGCAAGGTAAGATTTGTGTGTAAGTCACTCATTCGCAAAGTGTAGTTAGACATCTGACTGCAAGTTGTTCAAGTTCGTACCTTCTGAAATCAAAGAGGATTAGGGAGCAAAACTGAAGGGATTAAACCTGTGTCGTGCATCAGTCGTGTTTTAAAATGACTGGCGACCGGAGCGGATTAATAGGGTCGCTTGCGAATATTCATGGGACAGATTAACACTCAAAAACAACGCAATTTAAGATTCTGTTAACCCTCCGCGCAAGGGGGTACCGGAAAAAAGTTAGCGAGGTCTTGGAAAAAGAGCGCTTTTTGACGCTTTTCAGGGTGTTTGGTCACTCTTTGCCCGAAACTTTTTTTTCGAGCTTTGTCATATTAAGGTCACCATTCGCTTTTCGGGAACTTAAAACCGCTCAGAACTCGGCATTACCCGGGTAACGCGGGAAGGCGATCACGTCGCGGATGTTGGTCATTCCGGTGACAAAAAGCACGAGGCGCTCGAAGCCCAGCCCGAAGCCTGCGTGCGGGCAAGAGCCGAAGCGGCGGGTGTCGAGGTACCAGTACAATTCGTCCTGCGGGATGTGCATCTCGTCCATCCGCTGCTGCAGGCGTTCCAGGCGTTCTTCGCGCTGCGAGCCGCCGACGATCTCGCCGATGCCGGGGAACAGGATATCCATCGCCGCTACGGTTGGGCCTGGCACACCGTCGCGGGCTTCATCCTGTCGCATGTAGAAGGCCTTGATGGCCGCCGGATAATTGGTCAGGATAACGGGTTTTTTGAAATGTTTTTCCACGAGGTAGCGCTCGTGCTCGCTTTGCAGGTCGGTCCCCCAGCCTTCGACGGGAAACTGAAATTTGCCTTTTTTGTTCGGGTTGGAATTTTTCAAAATGTCGATGGCTTCGGTGTAGGTCAGCCGTTCGAACTGATTATCGATCACAAAGCGCAGTTTTTCGGTCAGCGACATTTCGGAGCGCTGGTCCTGCGGTTTGCTTTTTTCTTCTTCCAAAAGGCGCTCTTCGAGGATTTTCAGGTCCTCCGCGCAGTGTTCGAGGGCGTAGCCGATCACGTACTGAAGCATGGCCTCGGCGAGGTTCATGTTGTCGGTCAGGTCGGCGAAGGCGACTTCCGGCTCGATCATCCAGAACTCCGCGAGGTGGCGGGTCGTGTTGGAATTTTCGGCGCGGAAGGTGGGCCCGAAGGTGTATACCTCGCTGAGGGCCATGGCGCCGAGTTCGGCTTCGAGCTGACCGGAGACGGTGAGGTTGGTCGGGCGGCGGAAAAAATCCTGTTCAAAATCGATTGCGCCGGTTTCGTTGCGCGGCACCCGGTCGAGGTCGAGGGTGGTCACGCGGAACATTTCGCCGGCGCCCTCGGCATCGCTGGCCGTGATGACCGGGGTGTGGAGGTAAAAGAATCCTCTGTCGTTGAAAAACTTGTGCACGGCGAAAGCCAGGGCATGCCGCACGCGGAACATGGCGCCGAAGGTGTTGGTGCGGAAGCGCAGGTGGGCGATTTCGCGCAGGAATTCGAGGGTCTGTTTTTTCGGTTGCAGCGGGAATTCTTCGGGATTGCAGTCGCCGTAAATGATGATCTCGGCGGCTTTTACTTCCACTTTTTGCCCTTTGCCCTGCGACTCGATCAGCGTGCCGCGCGCGCCGATGGCTGCGCCGAATTTGATGCGGTCGAGCAGGGCGGGATCGCTGTTTTCATGATCGACGACCACCTGCAGGTTGGCGGCGCAGGAGCCGTCGTTGAGGGCGATGAACTGGTTGTTGCGGAAGGCTTTGACCCAGCCTTTGACAAGTACTTCCGTGCC
>JBGAJY010000024.1:0-41487 GCA_044224705.1 Saprospiraceae bacterium | reverse complement strand
GAGGGGCTGGGGGTGGGGTTAACGCGGGAAGGGCGCCAGGTTTTAACCATTTCTACACATCAAAACTCACCACCACCCTTTTCGTCTTCGGGTGCGACTGGCAGGTAAGCACATAACCCGCCGCCACCTCGTCGGCTTCGAGGCCGTAGTTGAGTTCCATTTCGACCTCGCCTTCCAGGATGCGGGCCTTGCAGGTGCTGCACACGCCCCCTTTGCAGGAAAACGGCAGGTCGGCGCCCGCGCGCATAGCCGCGTCGAGCAGGGTGCTGCCGTCGGAGGGCAGCTGAAAATTGAATTCCGAGCCGTCCTGGATCACGGTCACCTGGGCGTCGATCACGTCGCTTTTGGACATGGCTGCCGGCTTGTTTTTTTTCAGGCCGAGGCTCGTAAAGAGTTCAAGATGAATGGCTTTGGGATTGGCGCCCAGGTCTTCGAGGGCGGCTTTGACCGAAAAGATCATTTCTTCGGGGCCACACAGAAAAAACGCGTCCACTTCTTTCGGATCGAACAGCAGCCGGCCGTAGGCGCGGCATTTTTCGCCATCCAGGCGCCCCTGAAACAGCGGGCTGCCCAGCGATTCGCGGCTCAGCACGTGGTGGACCGAAAGGCGGTCGGGAAAGCGGTTTTTCAGGTCCTCCAGTTGCTCCCGGAATATGATGTGGTCAAATCCCCGGTTGCCAAAAAACAGCATAAACCGGCTCTCCGGCTCCCGGACGAGTGTGGTTTTGAGTAAACTGATCACCGGCGTGATACCGCTGCCGGCCGCAAAAGCCACGTACAAGCGGCGCGCGCCGGCTTGCAGATCGACGTAAAAATGCCCCTGGGGCGGCATGGATTCGATCAGGTCGCCGGGACGGAGCTGTTCGTTGGCATAGGTGCTGAACACGCCGCCCTCCACGCGTTTGACCGCGATGCGCAGCTCGCCGTCGTCGGCGCCCGCGCAAATGGAATACGTGCGCCGCACTTCCTCGCCGCCGATGTTCGTGCGCAGCACAAGGTGCTGGCCCTGGACAAAACGAAAGGTATCGCGCAGAGAATCAGGCACTTCGAAAGCGACCGAGACCGTATCAGGTGTCTCCCGGCGCACTTCGCTGACCCGCAGGGGGAAGAATTTGGTGGAGGACATTTTTTAAGTTGCAGTAGCGGGTGGCAGTTGCAGTTGCGATAGCGGGTGGCAGGCGCCGATTTTTACAAATACAAAAAGTGTATTCCTCGGTTCGGGGAATACACTTTTCGACTGCACCTGCACGGTGCTACTGCCCGCTGCAACTGCTTACTTTTTCAAGCAAGCCCGTTGACAAATCGCATCAGGCCGCTTTTCAGGTTGGCGGCTTTGTTGCGGTGGATGCTGCCGCGTTTGGCCAGGCGGTCGATCATGCTGACCACTTTCGGCAGGAATTTTTCTGCCTCGGCTTTTTCTTTCAGCGCACGCAGGTTCTTGATGGACGTGCGGGCGGTTTTTTTGTAGTAGCGGTTTTGCAGACGGCGTTTTTCTGTCTGGCGAATCCGTTTTAGCGCGGAACGATGGTGTGCCATGCGACGATATACTGAATTGAAAAATGTGCGATGAAGATCGGTTCTGATTTTGGGCGGGCAAAGGTAGATTTTTATACCGGAAAAAGAAAAGCGCTTCCAAAATTTTCTTTCCTGCTTCTTCCCAACCCCCTTTCCGTACGGACGATTATTTTGAACAATCTTAATCTGCCGCCGTTCGATTTTTGCTTTGGACGCTAAGCCGTGAAAACGGTCAGATTATCCTAATTTTGCGCGCTTTTCTCCAAACATTCTTCGTTGAAAGCCATTTCCCTCTGTATGTCCGGCGCGCAGCGCCTTATTTTTTATCCGAAATGAAAGATTTTTCAGCCGTATTCAACGCCCATCCGCAATACATCGACTCCCTTTACCACAGCTGGCTCGCCGATCCCAACACTGTGGAAAGCGACTGGCAGGTGTTTTTCAAAGGCTTCGATTTCGCCCTGAGCGCCGCAAACGGGAGTGGCAAAGAAAGCGGATCCGCCGTCTCTGAAAACGATTTGCACAAGGAATTCGGCGTCGTGGGCCTCATCTACGGCTACCGCGACCGGGGGCACATGCTCTCGACCACCAACCCGATCAAACCGCGTAAAGACCGCAAGCCCCGCCTCGATCTGAGCGACTACGGCCTCACCGAAGCCGATCTCGACCGCCGTTTCGCGGCCGGGTTCGAGCTGGGCATGCCCAACGCCACCCTGCGCGAGATCATCGAGCGGCTGCAAAAAATCTACTGCGGCAATATCGGCTTCGAAAACGCCCACATCCACGACAAAGGCCGCCGCATGTGGCTGCGCGAAAAAGTGGAGCACCGCAACCTGGCGCCGGATTATGGCTTTTCCATTGAAAAAAAGAAGCGGATTTTGGAAAAACTGAACGGCGCTGTGGGCTTCGAGCAGTTCCTGCATACCAAATTCGTGGGCCAGAAACGCTTCTCCATCGAAGGCGGCGAATCGACCATCCCCGCCATCGACGCCATTATTAATAAAGGCGCAGAAGAAGGCGACATGCCCGTGGAGGAGGTCATCATCGGCATGGCACACCGTGGCCGCCTGAACGTTTTGGCCAATACCCTGGGCAAAACCTACGCCCAGATCTTCTCCGAATTTGAAAGTAAATCCATCCCCGACCAGAGCTTCGGCTCCGGCGACGTGAAATACCACATGGGCTACTCTTCGCAGGTGATCGCCGCCAACGGCCGCGAGATGTATCTCAAACTCCTGCCCAACCCCTCCCACCTCGAAGCCGTGGACCCGGTGGTGGAAGGCTTTGCCCGCGCCAAGGCCGATATCCTGTACGGCTCCGTGTACGACCGCATTTTGCCCATCCTGATCCACGGCGACGCCGCGGTGGCCGGGCAGGGCGTCGTGTACGAAACCATCCAGATGAGCCAGTTGCAGGGTTATTACACCGGCGGCACCATCCACCTGGTGATCAACAACCAGATCGGATTCACCACGGGCTGGGAGGATGCGCGTTCGAGCACCTACTGCACCTCGGTCGCGGAAGTGGTGCAGGCGCCCGTGTTCCACGTGAACGGCGACGACCCCGAAGCGGTGGTCCACGCGGCCGAACTGGCCATGGAATACCGCCAGATGTTCAATTCGGACGTGTTTATCGACCTCGTGTGCTACCGCCGCTACGGCCACAACGAGAGCGACGAGCCGCGTTTCACGCATCCGCACATCTGGCAGATCATCGACCACCACCCCAATCCGAGGGAGATTTACAACAAAATCCTGCTGGCGCGCGGCGACGTGGACGAACAACTCGCCAAGGACATGGAAGCCAAATTCCGCGCCGACCTCCAGGCACGCCTCGACGAAGTGCGCCAGAATCCGCTGCCGTACAAATACCAGGACCCGGAAATCGCCTGGAAATCGCTCAAAAAAACAGCCGATCCGGCCGATTTTCAGGAAAGCCCCGACACGGGCATACCGCGCGCCGTGATCGACCGGCTGCTGAACCAACTCACCACTTTCCCCGAAGGTTTCCATCCGCTGCCGCAAATCGTGAAGCTGAACGACGCGAAAAAACAACTCGTGGCTTCGGGTAAAATCGACTGGCAACTCGGCGAACTGATGGCCTACGGCTCCATCCTGCTCGAAGGCAAAGACGTGCGCATGAGCGGCCAGGACGTCCGCCGGGGCACGTTCAGCCACCGCCACGCCACACTGGTGGATGCGCATAATTTCCTGGAAATCAACCGCCTGGACGGTATTTCTGAAAAACAGGGCAAGTTCCGCATCTACAACTCCCTGCTGAGCGAGTACGCCGTGCTCGGCTTCGAATACGGCTATTCGCTGGCCACGCCCGACGCGCTGGTGATCTGGGAAGCCCAGTTCGGCGACTTCGTGAACGGCGCCGGCACCATCATCGACCAGTTCATTTACGCCGGCGAAGCCAAATGGAACCGCATGAGCGGACTGGTCATGCTGCTGCCGCACGGCTACGAAGGCCAGGGCCCCGAGCACTCCTCGGCGCGCCTCGAACGCTTCCTGCAAGGCTGCGCGGAGAACAACGTGACCGTGGCCAACGTCACCTCGGCGAGTAACTTTTTCCACCTCCTGCGCCGCCAGCTGGCGCGGCCCTTCCGCAAACCCCTCATCGTGATGTCGCCCAAATCGGGCCTCCGCGCGCCGTTCAACCTCGGAGAGATCAGCGAAATGGAGCCGGGCACCCGCTTCCGCGAAATCCTCGACGACGTCTCCGCCGATCCGAAAAAGGTGAAAAAACTGCTCGTGTGCTCGGGCAAGGTGTACTACGACCTCGACAAACGCCGGCAGGAAGAAAAACGCGAGGACCTGGTCATCGTGCGCCTCGAACAGCTGTATCCTTTCCCGCAAAAACCGTTCGACGCCCTGTTTAAAAAATACAAACACGCCCGCCCCGTCTGGGTGCAGGAAGAACCCGCCAACATGGGCGCCTGGGCCTACCTCGCCGTGACGCAGCCGCAGTACGGCTGGGCCTGCGTGAGCCGCCCGGCGGCAGCCAGTCCGGCTACGGGTTTCCCGAAAAAGCACGAGAAGGAGCAGATGGAGGTTGTGGAGCAGGCTTTTGCTTCCTGATTTTTTTCACCGCGAAGGCGCGGGCGCAAAGGGTTCGCGAATTCTTTGCGTCTTGGCGCCTTAGCTGGCAGTTCAATTTACCAGCCATGCCATGCCACTCATCGAACACGATTTCAGCAATCTCAAACGCAAGTCGAACAGTACCACCAGACTTTAGGCAATACCCAGCACAACCGCGAGCGTTGGGCAGCCGACATGAAAGCCACCATCATGAATACCCTGAAGCAGGCTGCCGAGGCCGCCGGGTTGGTCTGCACCGTGGAAGAGCGCTTTGACATCGTGAATCTGGAGACCGTGATCCTCTCGCTCGGGACCAGCACCAGCGGTCTGGGCGAGTCGGTCAGCGACAACGTGCGCCGCGATCTGGTGAAAAAACGGGGCATTGGTGTACCAGCAGTTGTTCAACGGCAAGATTCTGGTGATGATCAACTACCCGTACATCGAAAAACATACGGCCAGCCGCAGCCGCCTAAACAGATTGCCATTTACCGGCCGGAGGAAACCAATCCGCCGCATTTCGTGCGGCACCTGGAAGAATTCATCACGGAAATCACGAATTGGGAAGACTACGACAGCGATCGGGGCGGTCCGCGCGGTTGATCGGGTTCAGGCAAACGACGGAGGAAGAGTCTCCCGAAAAATAATTTCGTTTCCAGCCATCCAGCAGCCAACCGTTGAATTTCGTTCGTTTGTAGAGCAATCTTTCATCCGCCGCGCCATGTTGTACCGCAAGCCTGACGAAAGCCCGCTCGATCGACTCGAACGGGAAGCCAATGACGAGTTCCGACTGCTGTCGGAAGCTCCGGCCGAATTCGCCTTCGAGCACCTGCTCGAACTGCGCGAACGGGCCCGCCGTCGCTCAACTCTTCGACCGGCGCCAGCGCCTGGCCTGCTGCTGGGCGGCACGGCTGGCGGCAAGGCTGGGTGTTTTTAGCCAGCCCTGGCGGGCAGTTTTAGTACCCCTGGCCTGATGATCGCCGGCGGCGCGGTGGGCACGCTGGGGTTTCACAGGCCTTTCGTCCTGGTCATTTGCAAAAACAGCGCTTTGAAAGCCGGGGCGAACTCGAATTTACCCGCGCGCCATCGAAGACGAACTGCGGCGGCGCGGCGAACGACAGCGCGCAAGACGAATCATTGACCGGCCTTTCCCTTTGACGAGTTTTTTTCGGACAGGATTGACAGGATCAGCAGGATAATAGCCTGTCGGCTTCGCCGTCTTGTAAAGGCACGTCGGCGGAGCCGACAGGCTATTATCCTGCTGATCCTGTCAATCCTGTCTGAAAAAAAACCTGTCGAAGGAAATATCCGTCACCTCCTGTCCAAATTCCCACAAGATCATCATTGGGTGCTTTTCCCCACCTTTGCAGACCGTAAACGACAACCAAATCGTAAAGCCATGGTCCGCCGCATCCTCCTTCCTCTGCTGTTCTTCTCCATCCAGGTCAGCCTGTCCGCGCAAAGCGCCCTAGACCTGTTTATCCGCGACAGCCTCGACCGGTACGTCGAGCGCGGACTGGCGCGGTGGCAAATTCCGGGCGCCTCCGTTTGTATCGTCAAAGACGGCAAGGTGCTGGTTTGCAAAGGCTACGGCCTCCGCGAATTCGGCAAGCCGCAGCGCGTGGACGAGAACACACTTTTTGAAATCGGCTCCAACACCAAGGCCTTCACCGGCACGGTCCTGGCGATGCTCGCATACGACAAAAAATGCTCGCTGGACGACAAGGTGCAGCGCTGGCTGCCCTGGTTCCGCATGAAAGACGAATGGGTCGCCCGCGAACTCAACCTCACCGACATCCTCTGCCACCGCATCGGCATGGAGACGTTCCAGGGCGATTTTACCTACTGGACCTCCGACCTGAGCAGCCGCCAGGTGATCGAAAAATTCGGGCTCATGACGCCCAAATACGGCTTCCGCACGCGCTGGGGCTACACCAACGCCGGTTTTTGCATCGCCGGCGAATGTATCCAGTCCATAACCGGCCAAAGCTGGGGCGAGGTGGTCCGCAGCCGCATTTTCCAGCCGCTGGACATGACGCGCACCGTGGCCTATTCGGCCGATTTTGCCAAAGCCGACAACATCGCCACCCCGCACACGATCGTCGACGGGAAGCTGAAAACCATGCCCGTGGCCATCATCGACAACCTGGCTCCGGCGGGCAGCATCGGCTCCTCGGCCAACGACCTGGGCCACTGGATGCTCGCCCAACTGGACAGCGGGCGCTACGCCGGCAAGCCCGCGCTGCCCTGGAACGCGATCAAAAGCACCCGTCAGCCGCGCTCCATCGTGGGCGGCAGCTGGCATCCGTTCAATTCCGGCCACTTCGAATTGTACGGCCTCGGCTGGGTGCTGGAAGACTATGAAAGCCGCGAAATCGTGTCGCATACCGGCGGCGTCAACGGTTTTGTCACCAGCGTCACGCTGGCGCCCGAAGCGCGCCTGGGCATCGTGGTGCTCACCAACACCGATGCCAACGGCTTCTTCGAATCGCTGAAAAGAGAACTGCTCGATGCCGGTCTCGGCCTGCCTTACCGCAATTATGATCAGTTGTTCTTCGACGGATTCTCCGGCCAGCAAGCGGAGACCGACGCCGAAATCGCCGAATGGCGCGACACGGTCAAAATGAACCTTCCGCCCGGTTTCGCGCTTTCAGCATACGCCGGGCGTTATGAAAATCCGGTGTACGGCTGGATCGACATTTCGACCGCCGGACAAAACCACCTGCTGATGAAATTCGAACACCATCCGCAACTCACGGCCACGCTGGAAAGCCTGGGCGCCCAGCATTTTCTCTGCACATTCAGCGATCCCATCATGGGCATCAAACCGCTGCCGTTCCATACCGAGGGCGGTAAAGTGACCGGGTTTACGCTTCAGGTGGCTGATTTTGTGGAGTTTACGACGTATGAGTTTGTGAAAAAATGAATCATGGGAATCATGTCAATCACCCGTTTTCTTGAATCTTTCGAACAGGCTTTCACCGCCGGGCAACTGCTCAAATGCACCCTGAGCCGCCCGACGCGGGCCGCCGCACAGGATTTGAAAAACGTATACGTCCGGCGTGTGGAATTGAAAAAAGGCCCGCACGCCGCCTTCAATTTTCGCTACAAAACCCGCGACGAAGTCAAAAATTTCACCCTGCCCGAAGCGCTGGAACAACTGAAAAAAATGCTGGGCGCCGAATGGCTCAACGCCGACCTGTTTACCACCGAACAAGACCTGACCCTGACTTTTTCCAAAAACGGCGAAGCCGCCCTGACGACCAAAAAACCCACCCAAACCGCCGCGCCCGACACTCGCCACGACCGCGAAAAACATCGTCTGCTCTCGCCCTCAGCGCCCTGGCTGCACGCCCAGGGCATCACCAACGCCCGAGGCGAGGTACTCCCCACCGCGCAGGACAAATGGCGGCAGATCAATAAATTCCTCGAAATCATTGAAAATCTGCTCGCCAACCACCCGCTTCCCGCCGATGCGCACATCGCCGACATGGGCTCCGGAAAAGGCTACCTGACCTTCGCGCTCTACGATTTTCTGACCAACCGGCTGGGCATGCAACCGCAGGTCACCGGCATCGAACTCCGGCCGGCTTTGGTGGATTTTTGCAATAAAACGGCACAAGAGGCTGGTTTTCAGGGCCTCCATTTTATCGCTGACGACATCGAACGCTACCAGCCCGAGCGCCTCGACCTGCTCATCGCCCTGCACGCCTGCGACACGGCCACCGACCTCGCGCTCGCCAAAGGCATCCACGGCAAGGCGGCCATCATCGTGGTGGCGCCCTGCTGCCACAAACAGGTGCGCCGCGACATGCACGCCCACAACGAAATGGCCCCCCTGCTCCGCCACGGCATCCTCGAAGAACGCCAGGCCGAAATCCTGACCGACGGCATCCGGGCGCTCCTGCTCGAAGCCAACGGCTACCGAACGCAGGTCTTCGAGTTCATTTCCACCGAGCACACGGCTAAAAACGTGATGATCACGGCAGTTGAAGACGAACGCTCAAAAGGGAAAAAAGACGCGCTGGAGAAGGTGGCGGCGCTCAAAGCGGGTTTTGGGATTAAGGAGCATTTTCTAGAGAAACTGCTTTGATGTGGTGAAGACCTCGGAGGTTGGCGGCCGATAACTCCCAATAACTGACTATTTTCAAGCGCCGCCAACCTCCGAGGTCTGCTCACAACAAATTCGCCACCATGACAGCCAGCAATCCGGCCGTCTCCGTGCGCAGTCTTGCTGCCCCGAGGCCTACGCCCGTGAAGCCGTGTTGCAGCGCGAGCGCCACTTCCTCGGGTGAAAAATCCCCTTCCGGACCGATCAGAATGATCGTGTCTTTCGCGGCATCGAGGGTCGTTTTCAAATGCGGCAGCGGTTCATCGGCGCACCAGGCGATACGTTTTTGCGGCTCGGCGGCATTTTCCAGTACTTTTTTCAGGGGCGTGAGCGGGTTCAGGCGGGGCAGCCGGGCGCGCAGCGACTGTTTCATGGCCGAGACCAGGATTTTTTCCAGGCGATCCAGGCGGATCGTGTCGCGTTCGGAACGGCGGCACAGCAAGGGCGTGATCTCATCGATGCCGATCTCCGTGGCTTTTTCCAAAAACCATTCGATGCGCTCGATCTGTTTGGTCGGCGCGATGCCGATGTGCAGCCGGGCGGGGCGTTCGAGCGGCGCGGCGCTTTTTCCCACGATCCGGGCCACCGCGCTTTTTTTGCCCGTTTCGGCGAGCTCCGCCGTGTAGAAAAACCCCTGTCCGTCCGTCAGTTGCAGGCGGTCGCCCGGCTGACGGCGCAGGACCGTGAGCAGGTGCCGGCTTTCTTCTTCGTCGAGGAAGGCGAGGCCGTTTTCGATGTGAGGGGCGTAGAAGAGCATGAGGATTTGAGGATTTGAGGATTTGAGGATTTGAGGATTTGAGGATTTAAATACGCGATTCTGCCAAGTTTATACCACATCGCGTATTCAAATCCTCAAATCCTCAAATCCTCATCAAATCATTCAAAAAAACCCACACTCGCCCCGACCCATTCCTTGCCTTTGTTGTACCGCACCCCCACCATTTCGCCTTTGCTGATGCGGATGAGGTTGTTCACGAGGCGCGGCGCGGGCCAGTCCTTATCCCAGAGGAGCATCATGCGGATTTCGCATTTGGAGGGTTCGTTCGGATCGGGCGTTTCGATGCCGGGGATGTAATCGACTTTGCGTTGCAGGATAAAATTCGAGGGATCGTCCACGCTTTCCACGTCTTCGCGGGTGATGTTGACCTTCACGCCCTGGCCGGAGAAGGAGAACAGCGGTTTGAGCACCCAGTTCTGCAGGTCGTCGGGGATCGATTTCAGTTCGCTGACGAAGCGGGTTTCGGGCACGAAGTCGGATTGCAGGAAGGGCAGGGTGTGTTTCGAAATGCGGAAAAACCAGTTCGGGTGGCCCACCCATTCGGCGTTCACCTCGGTAAACATGTCCCATTCGCGGGGCAGGTCGGCGCGTTTTTCCAGTTCATCGAAGATGATGCGGTTGTAAATGCGTTCCACGCCGATGCGGCGGCCGTCGTCGCCGGTGTAGTACAGGTCGCGGCCTTCGCGGCGCAATTTGCTCAGACACAGCGTTTTGATGCCGAGGTGTTTTTCGCTGCCCCAAAAGTCGATGCGGGTATTTTGTTTTTCCGGCTCGATTTCCAGCAGGACGACGTTCTCCGGCCGGCTGTCGCCGACGATCACCTGGCGCATCGTTTCGATGTAGCCGGCTTCGTCCAGTCCGCCAAAAAGGTGGCTGAAATCGGAGGGGATGTCGAAGTGTTTCCGGTACGATTCGGCCAGCAGGTGCTGAAAAAAATAGAGCGACGGAAAGCCCTGCATTTCAATCAGTTGCGGGGTCAGGTTGCCTTCGGCGTCGCGGCAGATGCCGAAATCGAGTTGCAGGAACACGGTGTGGTCCGCCTCGTTCGGCACGTTGAGGTGCGGCGGGATGGCGGCGGCGCTTTTGTCGCGGAAATCGGGCCGGGTGATCACGGCGCAGATGTCTTCGACGCCCTGCAAGAGTTGTTTTTTCAGCGATACGGGCACAAAAACCGGCGTTTCCGCTACGCGAAACGTGACGGCTTCGCCGTACGCGGTGTCCACGGTGTTGAGGAAAGCCTTGTATTTTTCAGGGGTAAAAGCTGCATTGAAGCGGCGGCGTACGTCTTTATGCATGGCGGATTGACTTGATTTTGGATGCTGCCGGCGAAGGTTGTTTATTTTTCAAAAAATGCGGCGGGCAAATGAGGAAAAATTGCGCTGCGCCAAACTTTCCGCCTGCTTACTTTTGTCGGCTTCGCTGAATGAGGATTCGAAGATTTGAGGATTCGAGGATTTGAATACGCGATTTCGACAAGCCTTATTTACCAGCTGCGCATTCAAATCCTCGAATCCTCAAATCTTCGAATCCTCATCCAGGAAAACACCGTCGAAATGACTGACCTAAAATCGCAAATCATCCCCGATAAAGTCCCCCAGCACATCGCCATCATCATGGACGGCAACGGCCGCTGGGCCAAACAGAAAGGCATGCCCCGGGTGCTGGGTCATCGCAGTGGCGTCAAAAGCGTGCGCGAAGTGACCGAAGCCGCCGGCGAAATCGGCGTCAAATACCTGACGCTCTACGCTTTCAGCACCGAAAACTGGAACCGTCCGCCCGCCGAAGTCACCGCCCTGATGGGTTTGCTCGTCGAGACCATCCGCGGCGAAATCCGTGACCTGAACAAAAACGGCGTGCGCCTCATGGCCATCGGCGACCTCGAAGCCCTGCCGCCCGCCAGCTACAAGGCCTTGCTCGAGGGCATCGAGGAAACCAAAAACAACGACCGCCTCACACTCGTGCTGGCGCTCAACTACTCCGCCAAGTGGGAACTCCTGCGCGCGGCCCGGCTCCTCGCCGAACAAGCCGCCGCCGGCACGCTGCGTCCGCAGGACATCGATGAAAAAGTGTTCGAAAGCGCGCTGAGCACCCAGGGCATCCCCGACCCTGAACTGCTGATCCGCACCAGCGGCGAGACGCGCATCTCCAATTTCCTGCTCTGGCAAATCGCTTACGCGGAACTGTATTTCACACCGGTCTTTTGGCCCGATTTCGGGAAAAAGGAATTGTTCGAGGCGATTTTGAGCTACCAGCGGAGGGAGCGGAGGTTTGGGATGATCAGTGAGCAGATTGCGTGAGTTGTTTCGCGCAGATGTTCGCAGATGTTTCCGCAGATGTCCGCAGAAACCACGACACAATTTTTTTCTGCGGACATCTGCGGAAACATCTGCGAACATCTGCGCGAAACCGCGAAATTCTATTCCACCACTATCACCAATCTATCCCCCTTCCCCCACGCCAGCCGCGTGATTTTCTTCACCCCATACTTGCTCAGGTTGGCCACCTCCTTCCAATCCGTATTCACCCCCGGTTTGAACTGATAGAGTTTCGGGCCGTTGCCGGCCAGGTACGTGCCGTCGGGCAGCACGGTAAAATCCTCGCTGCCGGGCAGGGTTTTGACGACGATATCGGAGCGCTGGGTGCCGAGGTCGTAGGTTTTGAGGAACCAGGTTTGGTCCGTGGCTTTCTGCACGAAGGCCAGTTTTCCGTCGGGCGTTTTGAGCAGGCAGCGGCCGATTTTTGAGGCGATGCGCTGTTGTTTCTGGCCCCTGGTGCCCACCAATACCAGCAAGTCCGGATTGGCTTCTCCGTCGCCTACGAGGTACAGGGCGCAGAGCGTGTCGCGCAGCCAGCAGTGGTAGCCGACGTTGCCGATCATCGGGAAGATGGGGAAACCCGCGTCCGATCGGTCGATCGGAAAAGCCCAGAGGCGCTGCCGGTTGTCGGCTTCCACGCGTACGGCGGAGAACTGTCGGCCGCCGGGCATGGGCGTCGGCGAAAATTCGGATTCCGCCGTGGCGGTCACCCGTGTGCGCACCCCAAGCACTGGGTCGAGCGCAAAAATGTCGCTTTGGGTGGTGTCGGAAGGCTCCTGCACGGTGAGGTAAATCTCGCCGTTGGGGAAAAACTGCGGCTGGTTGTTGTAGCCCAGCCGGTTGAAAGCGCTCAGAAAACGCGGCGCTGCGGGTTGCCAGGCGCCGTCGGGCGTTTTGGCGAGTGAAAAAAGCAGGACATCGAAATGCGGGAGCCGCTGGGAAAAGCCGGAGATCGTGAAGAGCAGCAGCGGCAGCAGCAGTTGCAGTGTGGAGGGCGTTTTCATCGTAAGTAGCTGATTTATGCCGGAAAATAATTGTACCGTTGATCAAGAACGCGTTTTGCGCCGTTTTTTGTCCAAAAGTGCCTGACCTTTGTGCCGCCGCGCCACCGTGCGCCGACTTATTCAAATCGAAAGCCTTGAAAAAATCCACCCCAACGGTTCCTGTTTTCAGCTCCATCGGCGAGTGGCTGTCGGCCGCCGGCCTGGGCGGGCCGCCGCTCTTCGACGATTTTCACTTTGTGCCGAGGTATTCGTTCAGCGACCAGCGCCAAGCTGCCGCATTGCCGCCGGCCGGCAAGGATTTTTATGAAATCACCCTGTTCCGCGACTACCGCGCGGGGCTCCTTGAAACCGACGAAACCTCGCCGGCCGTGTGTTTTGTGCCGCCAGGCGCCATTTTTTCACCCTTGCGGCAACTGCCTTCGGTGGGATTTTCAGTGTATTTCAAGGAAAGTTTCCTGTCGATGACGCGGGAAGAACTCGGCCGGCAGTTTCCCCGCTTCGCTGCGGGCGCCGACCCGGTACTGCGCCTCACCATTGACGACTTCGACGATTTGCAGCGGGTCGCCGAACTGCTGCTGCTCGAATGCCGCAACACACCAGGCGCCCAAATGCGGGCAGTAATCCAGGCTGGTCTGCGCATCCTGCTGCACAAGTGTAATGGCGTCGCCGAGCGAGGTCAAAAACAGCCCGAAGCGCAGTCCAAAGCCATCAGCCTGACCCGCCGTTTTCAGCAATTGGTACAATTGCACTACCTCACCCACCGCAGTGTGGCCGATTATGCAGGCCTGCTCGGCGTCACTCCGGGGCACTTGAATGATTCCGTAAAAGATACTATTGGAAAAAACGCCGGTTCTGTGATTGTCGCGAAGATGATGGAAGAAGCGAAAAAACTCCTGGCATTTTCAACGGCTGATGTGGTCAAAATATCGCAGGATTTAGGCTTTTCAAACCCGTCTCACTTCGGAAAGTTTTTTAAAAAGGCTACCGGTGAAACACCCCTTGAATTTCGGCGCCGGGAGAATTCCGTGAAATAGAACATTTGATCAGAAAGCGTTTTCGGCAAAAATCGTCCGCAACAAAGGCAAAACCGCTGCCGCCCGCGCTTCGTCCCATGCTGGATCAGCTTCCAAAATTTTACCCTCCACAGCCTGTCCGACGGACCTGGCCAGGTCGAGCAATTTCTCCCGTTCCGGTCCGCTGAATCGGCTGAAGGTGCGCCGCAGCAGCGGCAGCATTTCCCGGAAAATGTCGTCCGGCAGGCCCCTTAGCCATTCGTCCAGCAGCTGGCGCAAAGCGCCGTGGTGGACCAGCAGCAGGCCGCTGCCTTGCAAAAAACCATCCAGCCAGTTCACCGCCTCGGCCGGCGACTGGCCTGGCGACAACCAGTAGTGCAGGGTTTCCGCCGCCGATTCAGCTGAAACCAGCCCCTGGTCGAACAATAACCGCTGACACAAACCACCCAGCAACGGCGCCGAACGGCGGTTCGAGGCAATCTGTTCAAGGTTTTTTTGCCAGATTGTCGTGTATTCCGCCTTGCGCAAAAGATCGATGGAACGATTGATCGCCAGTATTTTAGGCAAAATATCAGCCGCAGCGTCTTCAGCAATTCCTGCGCAGGCATCGGGCAATTGAACGCAGAGGCGCGGGATGAGGCCCGACAGGAGCAGGTCCACCGCATCCAGGTTGAGCCGCCGGGCGTGGCCGTAACGCAACGCTTCGACGAGCGGCGGCACGGCATCGGCCAGCACGAGGGCATCGCGCGACAAAGCGGCCGTTTCGCGCAACTTGTTGAGCAGCAGAGGCAAAACGGCAATTAATTCGGCTTTCAGCAACTGCCCCAGCAGGCCGCTCAGCACGGTAAGAGAGCCGGCTTCGGCCACCTGCTGCCGGGCAAAATTGCTGCTGGCTTCTTCCACGGTGTTGCCCCAGGCGCCGGCTTCGATGAGGCGGATCTCGAATTCGGGCTGCCAGCAGATCGTCCAGTGTTCGTGAAAACGGCCTTGTTTACCAGAGCCGACTTCTTCCGATTTACCCCAGGGAATGCGCAGCAGGGCCAGCCGGTGCAGCAGTTGACTTTTGCGCAACTGGGCAGGCTCACGCAGGTCGAGCTGCAGGGATTTTTCCTGGGTGCTGCGCTCGAGGCGACAGCTTTTGGCCTGTGCATCGAAGTCGGCTTTCAGGGGCGGAACCGGCACCGTATCAGGCACTTCTCCCAGCACGTCGCCCACAACAACTTCGCGATCAATGAGTTCGAGTTGTTTTTCGGCGCCTTCACACAAAACCGTGACCGCCGCCTCTCGCAATTCTTCGATGCCCGGCTGACCCGTGCGCCGCAGATAAGCAAGGCTTTCGGCCAGCCGAACGGCCTCTACGACGTGGGCCGAAGAGGTATCCAGTCCGCGCTCGCGCAGGAGCCGGGCTGTACGCGCCAGCCACTCCGCGCTGGGCGAAGGCAGGTTTTGAAACAGTATCCGGTACCAGAACGGTGCGACCACACCGGCGCCATACCCGCTCTGTCGGGCCAGTCGGTCGAAAGACCAGGGAATCCAGGTCGCCTCAGTTTTTATTTTTTTCAAACCTTTTAACAAAGCTGCGTCAGCGCTGGCTTTGATGCTGACGGTATCGGCAAGCGCTGGCCCGTGCCAGGCGCCGCAAACGACCGCAATGCGCTGAAAACCCTCTTTTTGCGCTGTACGAATGACCTGGCGCATCCAGGCTTCGCGGAGCAGGGTTTCCGCGGATTCGCCTTCGGATCTGGCATCCCGGAGCGTTCGCATCAGGTGCAATAATTCCGAAAAAATATCCGGCCTGGTGTCTTGTCTTTCGGGTATTGCCGAGCGCTCCACGACGGCTTCCCACCACCGCTCGGGGTCGGAGTATCCCGCCAATGCCGCGATGTCGCTGAACGGGTCGGAGCTTCGGGTGGCATTTTCCGGTGCTTTTTCACTGGAAAGGGCAAACGAAATGCTGAGCGGGAGGTCCATGAACCGGACGGGCACCTTTTCGTGCAAGGCATAGCGCATTGCCTGCCACTCGGGAGAAAACTCGGCGAAGGGATAAAAGGCCGCCTGGGCCAGCAGTTTCGGATTGTAAATCAGCAGCGCCACCGGTGGTTTCATCTGCGGGTGGTCAACCAGTCGGATCAATACATCGGCATCGGGCGGCCCTTCGATGAGGACGAGGTCGGGGCGCAGCGCTTCCAATGCCCCAAGAAGGCTTTTGGCGGAGCCGGGACCGTGGTGGCGGATACCGAAGATGTGTGTGCGCATACGTAACGCCAACCTCCAGGTTGGCGGTGTTTAGTGTGCTGTAACGCCAACCTCCAGGTTGGCGATGTTTAGGGTGCCGTAACGCCAACCTCCAGGTTGGCGATGTTTAGGGTGCTGTAACGCCAACCTCCAGGTTAGCGATGTTTAGGGTGCCGTAACGCCAACCTCCAGGTTGGCGATGCTTAGTGTGCCATAACGCCAACCTCCAGGTTGGCGTTACTTGAACGGCGAATTCCCCAGGTGCTCCTTCACCAGCCGGCTGGAAAAAAACAACACCAGATACAACGCCACCGTCGCCAGTACGAACAACCAGTCGAACCAATGCTGCAGAATCAGCACATCGTACGCTCCGTGCAGCAGGATCGAAAGCCCCAGCCCGCGCCACAACAAACGAAAGCGCTGCGCCGGATTGAATTTGGCCAGTCCGAAAAAATAACCCTGCACAATCGCAAATGCCAAATGTGCAGGAACCGCCGTGAAAGAACGCAGCACCACCGTCGGGATACCGAAGCGGTCGGCGTACAGCAGGTTTTCCAAAGTCGCAAAACCCATGGCTACCAAGACGGCATATACAATCCCGTCCAGTGGCTCGTTGAAAAATCCGCGCGGAAAAACCAGCAGCCGCAGCACGCCAAACTTGAACAGTTCCTCATTGAGCGCCACTGCGCCAAAGGCCAGCCACAATACCTGCCCCAGGGAATATTCACCCTGAGGGCCCGCACGAAGAAACGCCCAGCGCTCCACCCACACCGCCGGCAGGGTCACGGCGGCGCCCACGATAAAACAGAACGCCAGCGCCGCAAAGGGCTCGCGTTCATATTTATCGATCCGGAACATGGCGTAACTGATCGCCAGGCCCGGCAGGACGGCCAATGCCAGGAGGAGTGGGTTCAATTTTTAAAAAAAGGGTTTATAATGGTTTATGAGGTTTATGGGATTTATAAAGTTTATGAGGGCTCGTATATAAACCCTCATAAACCTTTATAAACCCTCATCAACCCCTTTTCATACAAAATGAATAGAAATGGCGAATAATCTCCGCGGCTTTTTCGGGCGCCTCGAACATACCCATGTGCGCTACTTCGGGCAAAACGTGCAAGTCGGCAACATTGGGCAGGGGCATCATTTTTTCACGATGTGCGGCCGGGACGAGCGGATCTTTTTCGCCGAGTAAAAACAACACCGGCACAGCAGTTTGCCGCAGCACTTCCGTGCGATCGGGCCGGTCCATCATAGCCAGCAAAGCCGCGATAATGCCTTCCGTCGATTGCCGGCGACCCCGGCGGATCAGCTGCCCGAGGAGCGCGGGCTGCGCAGCGACAAATTCGGGCGGAAACAAAGTCGGGAACAATTGGGCCACGTATGATGCCTTTTTTCCGCTCCGCAAAAGTTCGATCCCGCGGCGGCGGTTCTCGATTTGCACTTCGGTGTCGGCCAAAGGGTGCGAGTGAAACAAGCCGAATCCGGCCAGCCGCTCAGGATATTTTTCGGCAAAAGCCAGCGCCGTGTAGCCGCCCATGGAATGGCCCACCAGTACGCAACGACTGATGTTCAAATCGTTGAGCACTGCGCAGACGGCGTCGGCATAACTGTTCATACCCGGAACCGCCGGCACATCGGAGCCTCCGAACCCCGGCAGATCGACCCGTATGAGGCGCAGGCCCTTGAGCAGTGGAAGCATGGTATCCCACACCGTATGGTCTTCGCAGAAGCCGTGCAGGAGCACCAGGGGCAGGTTTTTGGACCGTCCGTTGACCGCGCTGGCGATGCGGCGGCCGTTGGCAATGAGCGCGTGTTTCATGGCAGCAAAACTGCAAAAAAGCCGGCGTGTTTGCCAGCGGACAAATTTGTCGATTTTTGCGAACAGGATTGACGGAATTTTGGCTGGATGAAAGTGATTCATTTTTTTTCACAACCATGTTCATTCAACCTTAACCACGGCTACTGCCGACTGCTACTGCCACTGCCAACGACTAATTATGGCCACTCTTATCGGTGAAATATCCCGGGCATTCAGCCCCGAACTGCCACGCGACCTGGGCGATATGGACCAGCACCTGGATTTTATCCTGCCCAAGGTGATCCCTTACGGCGAAGATTTGCGCGAAGAAAAATTCTGGCTGGGCAGGCGCTGGAAAGAAATCCGCGACGCCGAAGGCTTCCACGAGGCCATTTTGCACATTTTTAACGCCGGGGGCGAATACCTGCTTTCCGTGGACGGCAATATCGCGAAGGGAACCTGGAAGCGTCTGGGCGACCATAATACCCTGATCCTCGACCTCTCGGGAAGAAGCGAACTGTTCGACCTGCGCTTTCTCAATTCCGACTTTCTCATCCTGACCAAACACGGCGACCAGGGCCGCAAAAACCAGCGCCGCTACTTCATCATGCTCAACGAATCCGCCACCCGGTCTGGCGGCCGCGAGCTCGACTGGCGCAATGCCATGGAAAAATTGTTCAACATCTGGCGGGAAAACAGCTTCGGACTGCTCTCCTGGCTGATCTTTTTGATCATTTTGGGTGTTGTGCTCTATTTTTCCCTGTAAATGCCGAATGGCTGCAACCTTTATCCGTCCGGAATCTCTCTGACATTTTCCGTCCAAACCACCCTGTCTGCGCATGAAAACCCTCGATTGGGTCGTGTTGATCGTCACGCTGGCCTTTATTATGTTTTACGGGATGTGGAAAAGTCGCCACGTGCGCGGCAGCCAAAACTATCTCGCCGGCCACCGCGATCTGCCGTGGTGGACCATCGGACTGAGCATTATGGCCACCCAGGCCAGTGCAATCACTTTCCTCAGTACGCCGGGACAAGCCTATGCCGAAGGCATGCAATTCGTGCAATTTTATTTCGGCATGCCGATCGCCATGATCTTTCTGAGCGTTTTTGTGCTGCCGATCTACTACCGGCTGCGGGTCACCACAGCCTACGAATACCTCGAAGAGCGTTTTGACCTGCGCATGCGCACCCTCACAGCCATCCTTTTCCTGATCCTGCGCGGCATTTCCGCAGCCATCAGCATTTATGCGCCGAGTATCGTATTGTCGGCCGTATTTGGCTGGGACCTGTTTTTTACCAATTTTCTGATGGCAGCGTTCGTCATCGTTTATGTGACCACGGGCGGCGCGGCAGCCGTGAGCCGTACCCAGGAACTGCAAATGACGGTGATGTTGATTGGCCTGGTGCTGGCTTTCGTGCTGGTTCTCAATAAATTGCCCGACAACGTGGGCCTCGGCGAAGCCTGGCATATCGCCTCGGTGACGGGTAAAACGCAGGTGGTCGACTGGAGTTTCAACTGGCACGACCGCTACAATTTCTGGTCGGGAGTGCTGGGCGCCACTTTTTTATTTTTATCGTATTTCGGCACCGACCAAAGCCAGGTCGGGCGCTATCTGTCCGGACGTTCGCTGCGCGAGAGCCGCGTGGGTCTGCTGTTCAACGGTTTTTTGAAAATCCCGATGCAATTCCTCGTACTTTCTGTGGGCGTAATGGTATTCGTGTTTTATCAGTTCACCCGGCCGCCGCTGTATTTCAATGAAGCGAACCGGGAAAAAATCGTTCATACCCCCCAGGAGCAGCAATTCCAAACCCTCGAACGCCGCGCCGACACGCTTTTTTTACAAAAACAGTCGGCCCTGCAACGCCTCACCGATGCCTGGCAACAGGAACGCGACGACCAGGCTCTCGCTGCCCGGCAGGAGCTGCAAAACCTTGAACAACAACGCACCGCCCTGCATGGCGACGCCGAAAAACTGGCCAAACAAGCCCTGCCCGACGCCGACCCGAAGGACCGCGACTACGTGTTCATCACCTTTATCATGAACCATATCCCCACGGGGTTGGTAGGCGTCATGTTTGCCATGATTTTCTGTGCCTCCTGGGGTACCAAGGCCTCGGAACTGAGTTCTCTGGCCGCCGCCACGGTGTCCGACATTTACCGGCGCTCGCTCGTGAAAGGACGCGACGACACCCACTACATGCGCGCAGGCCGCTGGGCCACCATTTTCTGGGGCATTTTCATCATGGTGTTCGCCACGTTTGTAAAACTGCCCGACAACCTGATACAGGCCGTCAACATGATCGGATCGCTGTTCTACGGCACCATGCTGGGTATTTTTTTCACGGCGTTTTTTTTGAAAAAAGTGGGCGGAAGCGCTGTATTCTGGGCAGCTATTGTCGCGCAAACGGTCATCGTGTACTTCTTTTTCTTTGTCGACAGAGACGCTTATCTCTGGTACAATCCCCTGGGCTGCGGCCTCGTGATGGGGATCAGTTTGCTTTTACAGCCATTCATGAGAAAGAAAAAAGCCGTTCCCGCGGAAAACTAATTCCGGCAGATTGGCTCATTTTGGACAAATTCCGTCGAGGGTGGGTAACATCTTCAGGGCTGGCCTGATTTTTGAAAACAGGATGTACCTGCCGATGTTGTTAACGGAGTATTTGCCAGTTTTTAACCAATTGGCAACCCCTGCAAAAGCATCAAAAATTTAAATTGCAACGTTTTACATCTGGACCGATTACCCTGATTATTTCACCAAAAGCGCTAATCCGATGCTTATCCTGACGTTTCTCCTGCTTATGCTGCTCATTTTTGGCAATAAAATGCTCAAAGAAGCCTAGTCGCAGCCCCGACGGACCTTCCTCCGTCTTCAAAATTCAAAAGCGTCTCTCAGTCCGTCGACTGAGAGACGCTTTTGTTTGGGGGTCCTGAAAAAAAAGTGCCGCCGGAATGCTTGCGCCTCCGACGGCATAAACCCCAAAAAACCAAATGAAAACTGATATTAGAACGCAGGGTCGCAAAAAAAGGTTGCTGCCCCATGTCAAATAATTGTCACGACTTACTTTTTAAGGAACGCTGCGCTGAGGCTGCCGGCAGCATTCGTCAGGAGGAGCCGGTATGCACCAGCCGGCAAAGCCGAAACATCGAGCCGCCAGTCGGTCGGTCCAAGATTAACGGCCTGGGAGGAAAAATTAAAAATCCGCCCGGAAGAGTCCGCCGCAGCGAATTGGACGCTTCCGGACGGCGCCTGGTCCAGGTGGATGAACAGCTCGCGCTCCACCGGATTAGGAGAAATCACCCATCCGGGTTGAGTCGCAGGCAATCCCGCTGCTGTGGAGAGCCCGCAATTTTGCGCGCTCTGGATGCCCGGGGTGCTGACCAGGCCGCTTTGGAAACTGGCCCACTGAACCGTATCCGCCTTCAATTGAGCGTTCAGCCAGGGCAAGAGCAGCCCGGCCACCAGAGCGTGCTGTTGTTCGCGGGTGATACCGGGCTGGCAGCCGGTGGTACTTTCCCCGAGATTGCAGTTGAAATTGAAATTGCCAAAATAGCAGTGGTTGCCTCCCGTCAGGTCCACATGGGTTTTACAATCCGAACCAAGGGCGTCATACATCGGAGCACCGTGATTGGCGGTGGGTACCACACAATCCTGCGAACCGGTGAAGATCAGTACCGGACTCTCAATCTGCGCGCAGGCCGTGATCGCGCTGGGCGTGGTTTCGGCGGGTGCAAAAACTGCCGTGGCTGTGATGGCAGGATTGAGCGGGGCACCCAAAAGCGCCGAACCGCCGCCCATGGAATGACCCATAAGGGCAAATTTTCCGGAAATATGACCTTCCCAAAAACCTCCGGACACTGCGCCGGCATCCTGAAGGGCCGTAACGAGGAAGGCAAGGTCTTTGGCAAAATTGTCGTGGCTCGGCGCAAAGCCGCCCTCCGTCACAGGCAGGCAAACGATAAATCCCTGGGGCACCAGGGCTTCCCACACATTGGCATACGCATTCACGCTCATGACAAATCCATGCCCGAATACGACGGCTGGAAACTGTCCCGCAGCCAGCGGCTGATCGTCGCCTGACAACTGGGCAGGGTAGTACAATTCAGTCTGAATAGCGCGATTGGCCCTGGCCGGGTCATTAAAAGTCAGGGTTTTATGCCCTATGGGGTATTGTCCGAAAAGTTGGATAACCTGAAACAACAGGAGGGCAAGAAGCAGGTGGTTCCGTTTCATTTTGTTTAAATTTCCGCAAGGTAACAAACCACCCCGCCCTGGGTTCAAAGGCTCAGAAAGCGCCCCAGGACTCCAGCAAACGGCCCAGCGCTTGCGCATCGGCCGCAAGCAGATCGGCTCCGTGGTCGAGCAGTTTTTCGGCATGGCCGTCCTGCACGTGAGCGGCGCCGAGGAAGCCCACTACCCGCAAGCCGGCAGCTTTGGCGGCCGCCACGCCGGTCGGGCTGTCCTCCACTACCACTACGTCGGCGGGCTGGAGTTGAAGCCGGTGTAAAGCCAGCTCATACACATCCGGGTGCGGCTTGGGGCGCTCGACGTGCTCGGCGGAAAAAATGTGCCCATCCAGCGCATGACGGAGCCGCACGCGGCGCAGGCTGCGCTCCACATGCCGTACACTGCCGTTGGAAACCATGCTTTTTGGCACGCGGAGCCGGCGAAACAGGCTGGTCATGCCCGGAATGGCGCGCAGTTCACGCTTAAATGCCTCGATATGCTCTTCGCGCATTTGCAGCAGGAAATCGTCGGGAAACCGGATGGCGTGCTCCCTTGCCAGAATAGCGACGATGTCGCGTTCCAGCAGGCCCGGAAAACGCTGGCTGTAATCGCGCTCGCTCAGGTGCAGGCCCATGTCGGCCAGGTGCCGCAACATGACCCGGATGGCAATGATCTCGGAATCCACGACGGTGCCGTCGTTGTCGAAAAGGATGTGGCGGAGGGAAGTCATGGAAAAAGGTTGAGACGGGCCCGCCGTCTGACGCGCAGCGTCTACACGGCAAAATATTTTCATGCTTCTCTGCCGTGCAGACGCTGCGCGTCAGACGGCAGCCGGTCTCAACCTTTTGTAAATTGCTTCACCAGCACCTCACGGCCAATGACCAATCGCATCAGCCAGGTGCCCGGCGACAGGTCGCGGACCGGCACTTCAAATTCGGTGGCCTCTCCGTCGAATTCGCCCGACTGGACCAGACGACCGGCAGAGTCGAACATTTCCCAGCGCAGCGGCTCGGCAGGCACCTCTTTCAGGCGAACCTGCAGTTTGTCCATCACCGGCGAAGGGAAGAGCACGACCTGGTCATCTTTCGGGAAAAGGACGCTGCGCACGGGGCTGTACGTGAATTTTCCGTCGAAATCCATCTGCTGCAAGCGGTAATAATTGCGGCCGGGGGCCGGAGAGGCGTCGTGGAAAGTGTATTCCTTCCATTCGGTGGTCGTCCCTGCGCCTTCGATGCGGCCAATGGGAGCAAAGCTGGCCTGGTCGGTGGCGCGTTCGACGACGAAATAATCGTTGTTGGTCTCGCTGGCGGTAGCCCAGTGAACATCGACACTGCGGTCGGAAGCCGGTTTTACTTCAAAAACGGCCAGTTCGATGGGCAGCGAACAACCCGCGCCGTTGCCCTGGATGATCACGTCGTCGACGCGGAAGGAGCTGCCGGGGTTGAAACTCGTTTTGCGAAAGCGGAAAGCGTTGGCATTGCCCGGCAGGCCGCTCAGCGTGCGCTGGTACCAACCGATCGTGCCAGCGCCGGTGGGCAGGCTAATCGCGCCCGCAGAAGTCCAGGAACTGCCGCCGTTGGTGCTGTATTCCACGCTGAATCCGGAGCCGTTCTCGTTGTTGCGCGATTTGCGGATGCCGAAGGTGATGTCGATGGAGACGCAGAGCTGATTGGGCGTCAGGCCCGTAATGACCAGGTCTTCAAATTGCGCATTCAGCAGCACGTTAGCGCTGCCCGAGGCGCCGGGGTAGCCACTCGAAGGCGCGCTGTTGCGCACGTCGCCGCTGCCGGAAAACGTGAGCACGTCGTTATCAAAGCCGTTCGCTGCCTCGTGGACAGCGATATCGACGATACCTGAAACATTGCCCATCGTCTCGGTGTACGATGATTGGGCGAGCGTCAAACGGGCAAAGGCGAAGCAAGACAGGGCAAGTACAAAAATGCGCATGACAGGCAGGATTTAAATTGTTGAATGGTGCAAGCGAAGGATTAACCACAATTCCGCAACGGGCGCTTCTGCCTGGAATTCAAAATTTGTGGTCCGGATCATTTCGGGGGAAGGAGCCCCGGAGAGCGAAAACAAAAGTAATCGGCTTCATGCAGAAAACCGAAAGATGCCTTTTCGGTGGGAAAATAATATGCCTGGCGGCTTCAAAACAAGCTCCTGTTCCAATTAAGCCCCTAATACCTGACCCGTGACGGCTCCAAAACCAACCCGCAAACCGTCTTTTGCCGACCAGCCGCGCACCGTCACCCGGTCGCCGTCGAGTAAGAAGGTGCGCGTGCTGCCGTCGGCCATGGGTATGGGGTTCTGGCCGCCCCAGGAGAGTTCGAGCATCGAGCCGTAGCTGCCGGGCCCGGGGCCGCTGATGGTGCCGGACGCCATGAGGTCGCCCACCTGCACGTTGCAGCCGTTCACGGTGTGGTGGGCCAGTTGCTGAGCCATGCTCCAGTAAAGGTGTTTGAAATTGGAGCGGCAAACCACCGTTTCGGGCCCTTTTTCAGGCTGGATCGCCACTTCGAGTTCGATGTCGTAATTCTGCGCACCCCGGGTTTGGAGGTACTCCATCGGGGCGGGGTTTTGTTTCGGGCCTTTGACGCGGAAGGGTTTCAGGGCTTCCAGCGGCACGATCCAGGGCGATACCGAGGAGCCGAAATTTTTACCCAAAAAAGGCCCCAACGGCACGTACTCCCAACGCTGGATGTCGCGGGCGCTCCAGTCGTTGAACAGCAAAAGGCCGAAAATATATTCGTCGGCGCGGCTGGCCGGGATGGGCTCGCCCAGCGACGTTTCCTTTCCGATGACGAAAGCCATTTCAAGTTCGAAATCGAGCTGTCTGGAGACCGAAAACACGGGCGTTTCCTGGCCTTTCGGTAAAATTTGTCCGTGCGGACGGCGGATCGGCGTGCCGCTGACCACGATCGAGGAGGCGCGGCCGTGGTAGCCCACGGGCAGCCAGCGCCAGTTGGGCAGCAGGGGATTGTCGGGGCGAAACATCTTGCCCACGTTCGTGGCGTGCTCGATGCTGCTGTAAAAATCGGTGTAGTTGGGTACGCGCAGCGGCATGAGCATCGTGGCCGCGCGGCGGTCGGTCAGCAGGCGGTCGGCCTCGGCGGGACGTTCAGGTCGGCAGAGCCATTCCTGCACCTTGCGGCGGACACGGCCGGTGACCGGTTTGCCCAGGGCGATAAAATCGTTGAGTACCGGTTGTTCAAATATTTTTTTGAAAAAACGCCGTTTGCCAAACAGCCCGGCCTCCGCGGCGGCGGCCAGGTCGACGATATGGTCGCCAATGGCGATGCCCGCGCGCGGGGCACCTTCAGCGGCCCGAAACACGCCGAAAGGCAAATTATGGATCGAAAAGTCGGAATCTTTGGGGACGGAGAGCCAGGAAGTCAGGGAATGCATGATTTTTGATGCCGTAAAAAAAAGGCGCTGCAAAAGTCGTAATTCTGTCGGGCCGTCGTTTATCAGAACAGCAAACCCGGCGGATTTTTTTCCCCGCCGACCAAACCTTTAACCTGCCCCTCATCTGCACAAATCGTCCTTGCCATGATCGTAGATTATCGCAAATGGCTGTTGCTCAATAAATTACAGGAATCCGGCGAGCGCGCCAAGGTGCGGCGGCAGTCGTTTCCGGTCAAAATGATGTATTCGTTCGTGTACCCGTTCAGCTCGGGTATCGTGATTTATGCCGGCCTGATGACCTTTTCGGTGGTCGTGACCAACATCACCGGCCTTTTGCCCCAGATTGCCAAAGGCTTGTATGAAGGCCATTTTGAGACGGCCGGGTCCATTTTTTTGTGGTTGTTCGCGTTTTTTCTCGGCGGTTTTTTTGCCGGCTGGTGTGTGGAACGCGAAAAGTTGCGCAAACGGCGCTACCTGCACCTCCTGCCGCTGCTTACGGTGATCGGGCTGTTTGTCTTCGTAGGATCGTCCCGTCCGAATGATGCCGACGGCGCCCTGCATCCGCTCACTTTTCCCGCGCTGATGCTGTTTGCCATCGGGATTCAGAACGCCATGGTGAGCCTCACGACCTCGTCGCTCATCAAAGCCAGCCAGATCACCGGCGTAGTGAACGAACTCGGGGTCGACATCGCCGAAATTTTTCACTCCGAGGGCGAAAAACGGCGGCTCATCCAGCGGGAGGCGCTGCTGCGCATTATCATCATGTGCAGTTTTCTGCTGGGCGCCCTGCTCAGCGTGGCCATTTTCCCGCAGTTGCAGATGAAAATCTTTTTCGTTCCGGCGGGGATTATCGGGGTGGTCATCCTGCACGACCTGTTGCGTTTTTGACAACTTACCCGGCGTTGCGTTGTTTTTTTAAGGTAATTTTGCCTGTTCAAGTTCCACGGACAATCCTTACAAATTTCACATTTTCAAGTACTTAAACAATGCCTGACAATAAAAATCAGCAACAACCCGCCATCAATATCGAGATCTCGGAAGAAGTGGCCGAAGGCATTTATTCGAACCTCGCCATCATCTCGCACTCGCACGCCGAGTTTGTCGTCGACTTTATCCGGATGATGCCCAACGTGCCGAAAGCCAAGGTGAAAGCGCGCATCGTACTCACCCCGCAGCACGCCAAACGCCTGCTCCACGCCCTGCGCGACAATGTGCAGAAATACGAAATGCAGTTCGGCAAGATCGAAGAACCCGATCAGACGCCGCTGCCGCCGATGAATTTCAATACGCCGCCGGCGCAGGCATAATGGCAGGGTGACTAACCACGGAGGCAAGGAGACACGGAGGCAATTTTATTGCAACTCCGTATCTCCTTGCCTCCGTGGTTAGTCGCCCTGCCCCTCACTCCGCCCGGAAAAATTTCAGGGTTTGTTCCGGTTCGAAAGCCTTGGGCCGCACTTCCGAGCGTGTGCCCGACTCGTAGCGGAGCCGGAACGAGGTGTCGCTCTGCCATTCGAGGATGCCGAACAAGGTTTTGCCCACATGCGGGCCCGACTGAAAATCGCTCAGATCAAGCGTAGCCGGCGCTTTTTTACAATCAAGTTTGAACATCATCCGAACCGTGTCGAACTGGCTGCCAAAACTGGTGAGCCAAAGCGCCGCGCCTCCCGCCTGAAAAACGAGGTCCTGACCTTCGTGTGTCGTCCAGCGGCCAGTCAGCTCGCGGCAGGGCGGGTCGAGGGTGCAGGAAGGAAAGACGAGCAGGAGGGCGGTGCTGAGCACCAGAAAATGTGTAAAGCTTTGGATCATAAGTACTTGTTTTTAGTTGGACAATTCGTTTACAATTGAAAAGACAAGGCGACAGACCCAAAGGTGGCAAAGGCGGGGGAGAAGATTGAGCGGAGATTTGTGATTGTGGTATTTTGAAATCAGAAATCAGATTATATGAGATTAGATTTTTGATGTATTACAAGCGCTTGGCGCTATCACCGATGGTTTTGGCGCTCGCGACAAAAATGGAAATGAGTTCATTGTTTTCGGACAGCAAGGGCGATAGTTTGCCGTCAGGGAACCAGGTTCGCTTACTGATTAATTTGAGACAAATGTGTGTTTCCCGGAGCTCTTTGAGACAGATTTTCAGTTTATGAACAAAATCTTCCCGTGATTCAGCTGCCCGTGCCTCTCCATAATTGAGTGCAGGCGAAGTTCCCGAACGCAAAATTTGACCACCTAAATGCTTTCCCGTAGCCGACTTGGGTAAAGCCTCCACCATATCCAAAATTCGCGAAGCAAATTCGATGAGCCGCTCTTCCATTTCCTGGGCCTTCAAAGTGTTGTGTTGGTTTTTCATAGATTCGAATCGTGTGTCAAATCAAAAATCATTTATCAGGTTTCATATTTCGTAAATCGAATCAAAGCTTCCCCTCATCCGCAAACGAAAAGTATCCTTTCTCCGAAACGATCAAATGATCCAGCAGCGGCAGGTCGAGCAACTCGCCCGCCTGGCGCAGGCGGCGGGTCAGGTCGAGGTCGGCCTGACTGGGTTGCAGGCTGCCGGACGGGTGGTTATGTATGGCGATAATGGCTGCCGCGCGGACGTCGATCGCGGCTTTGAACAGCATTTTCACGTCCACCACCGTGCCCGAGCCGCCGCCGGTGCTGAGTTTTTGGCGTTCAAAAACCTCGTTGGATTTGTTGAGCAGGAGCATCCAGAATTCTTCATGGTACAGGTCCGACAGCAGGGGCGCCACGGCGTTGAAAGCATCCTGGCTGCAGCTGATGCGGGGTCGCTCGCGCAAGGGCGGGAGCTGCCGGCGGCGGCCGAGTTCCAGCGCGGCGACGATGCTGATGGCCTTGGCTTCGCCGACGCCCTTGAAGCGCCGGAGTTCGGCGATGCTGCGTTTGCCCAAATCGTGGAGGTTGCGTTCCACGGAATCGAGGATGCGTTGAGCGAGGGCGACAGCGCTTTCGCCCGTGGTACCCGAACCGATGAGGATGGCCAGCAATTCGGCGTCGGTGAGGGCGTTTTTGCCGCGAAGCAGCATTTTTTCGCGCGGGCGGTCTTCTTCGGCCCAGGCGGTGATGGCGCGGGATTGGCGGTCGGACCTGGCGGGAAGTGGAAAGGGTGTGGCCGCGAACAGGGGGTGACAGGCAGGATGTTTTGCCGACAGGATGTTTTTTTTGACAGGATCAACAGGATGAACAGGATTTTTGCCCGGCGGCTTTACCGCCCGTGTGGCAAGTTGGCGGAGCCAACGTCAATCCTGTTCGTCCTGTTGATCCTGTCAAAAAAACATCCTGTCAAAAAACAAGCTGTCGGTCAGAACAGCCGCTCCGGTTCGCAGGAATACGGACGAAAATAACCGGCCGCTTCCAGCCGGCGCGCGGTTGCCGCACAAGGCGCAAAAATTTATTTCAAAAAACGGGTTTAGACGAACGGCGGCATTCAATCTTTTCATTCCATTGAACCAGCAGCCCCTGCCGCTCGTTTTGAGGGCGTGGGCGCGTTTGTTATTTTCGCCTTTTTTATCTAAGAAATTGAATATCAATTCATTTTGATCCTGCCGGCTCTGTCCATGAAAAAAATTGCCCTCCTCTCTTTCGGTCTGTTCCTCTTGTCCGGCCTCACTGCCCAAACGCCCGACTCGCCCCTGCTCAGCGCCGACGAAGCCGTCCGTATCGCCCTGGCCAACAATTACGACATCACGCTGGCCCGCTCCGACGCCGACATCGCGCGGCTGAACAACACCCGCGGCAACGCGGGCATGCTGCCCACCGTAGACCTCGTGGCCGGCGAGAACGTGTCCCTCAACGCCGCTCAGATCCAGAACCTCGCCGACGGCCGCCTCATCGAAGCCTACGGCGCCTTGTCGAACACCGTGAACGCCGCCGTGCAGCTCGAATGGACCCTGTTCGACGGCGGCCGCATGTACATCACCAAAAAACGCCTGGCCGAACTGGAAGCCCTCGGCCAGATCAACCTGCAAACCGCCGTACAACAAACCACCGCCGAGGTGCTGTTGGCCTACTACGACATCATACGCGGCATCCAGCAGGAGCGCGCCCTCGCCGAGGTGATCGCCCTCAACGAAGAGCGCCTGCGCATCGCCGAAGCGCGGCTCGCAGCGGGCATGGCCGCCCAGACCGATGCCCTGCAGGCCCGTATCGACCTGAACCAGCGCCGCGGCGACCTGCTTGCCCAACAAACCGCCACCCTCGCCGCCAAACGCGAACTGAACCGCCTGCTGGCCCGCGATCCGGCCACGCCGTTCTCCGTGGACGAAGGCCTGAAACCCGCTTACACCCCTGACCGCGACGCCCTGCTGCAAAAAATTCTCGCCCAAAACCCGACCCTGCTCTCCCTGCAAAAAAGCGCCGACGTAGCCGCATTAGCTGTCGATGAGGCCCGCACCCTGAACAAACCCCGCATCACCGGCCTCGGCCAGTTCGGCGGACAACGCACCGACAACGCGGCGGGTTTTCTGCTCAATACCACCCAGTTCGGACTAACCGTCGGCGCCGGGCTCTCCATCCCGCTCTATTCCGGCGGCAACTACCGCCGGCAGGTCGACGTGGCCAAAGTGCAGGCCCAGCAGTCGGCCACCCGCCTCGACGACCAGCGCCTGCGCGTCACCGCGGCCCTGGACGACCAGCTGGTTTTTTTCCAAACCCAGCGGCAACTGCTGGATCTGGAAGAAGAAAACGTGAAAAATGCGCGGGAAAACCTGAACGTGAGCACCGAGCGCTTCCGCCTGGGCCAGACCAATGCGCTGGAGACACAAACGGCGCAAAACAGCCTGGAACAGGCGCTGTTGCGGCGGAATCTGGCGTTGTATAATTTGAAGGTGGGGGAGGTGCAATTGCGGTTGTTGGCGGGAGAACTTTGAGATGGTGGAGAGACTTTGGGGTCCTGGGATTTGAGATAAGATTTCAGATTACATGAAATTTGATTTTTGATTTGGAAAAGGGGAGGGGGTGCTCTCACCATGCCGAATGCACAAGGCCGTCCGGCATTGCGTACAACATCAAAAATCAAATTTCATGTAATCGAAAGCCGCCTAAAAGTTTCTCCCCACTCTTTCTTCCGCCACTTCACCGGCCTGTTACCTCAACCCAGGTCAGTTCTTCCATTGATTCCAGTCATTTCAAATAGCATGGAAGGACTATGTATTTTGTATCAAGGCAAGTTGCTTTTGATATGCCCCTCGCTTCATGCCGTGTGATAGTCTGAGCGGGCAAAGTGAAAATTCCATACTGCTTCAAATCTCGACCAACATGAACTTACAGGACATTCGCAACCTGATCAGCCTCGGCGACACTCCTGGAGCAATGAAAGCCCTGGCAAATTCGATGGCCGAAGGAGCCGGGCGCAACCAGCGCCTGCGCAACGACCTCATCATCCTGAGCAATCGCTACGAGGATTTGATCCATAAGGAAACCATGGGCGAAATGCCGTCCGGCGACGCCGTCCGGGAGCGCAGCCTCGTCAACCATGCCTTGCTGAATCTGATCGACGAAATGGAAACCGGCCGGCCAGCCAGGGAACCGGTTGAAGCACAGCCCTTGGCACCCAAAGAGAAAACGCCTTCCCGCGTACGCCTGCTTTGGATTGTCGTGGGCATCCTGCTTGTCGTGGTGGGGCTGTTTTTTATCCTGAACGGGAATAACAACCGGGGTGGGAGTGGCGAAATCAATCGCTCTCACACCGATGGTCCTCCTTCCGTGCAAGAAGTGATCGACATCAACGGTTACTGGAAAACCAACCAGGAACAACTTTACCTTTTCGAGCAAAATGGCAGCGCCTATACCTGGCAGGTGGTCGGCGAACGGGGCAGCGGCACGGGCAGGATTGAAGGCGAAAATGTGATTGTAAAAGTGGGCGGCCGCGACGTCGTGTATTTTGTTTCGGCGAAGTTTCCGGACGGAAGGCCCTCCGAGTTGCGGACGCACGATACGGAATTCGCCAATGTGGTCTTGTACAGGGGAAATTAGAGGAATTTCCAAAGCCGTTCGGGCTGTTTTCAAAACGCCTCGATTCGAACAGCCTCCAAGGTGCTGCGCTGTTGCGGGGTCGGGAGTTTCAGCGAGGAAAGTAAACTTAGAATTTTCTAATTTTACTTTTAAGCCGGAATGTAAACTTAGCGGACATTTGCCCATCCGAAAACACCCCCTTGCCATCATTTACCCATCCGTAAAAGCATGAACCAACCCTCCGCCATCGTCGTCGGCGCCGGCCTTGTCGGCTCGCTCTGGGCCGTTTTCCTCGCCCGCCGCGGCTACCGCGTGCAAGTCTTCGAACGCCGCCCCGACATGCGCGCCGCGGGCTACACCGGCGGCCGCTCCATCAACCTGGCCATGTCCGAACGCGGCTGGAAAGCCGTGGAACAAGCGGGCATCAAAGCCAAAATCGATCCCGTGGCCATCCCCATGCCGGGGCGTATGATCCACCCGGTCAGCGGCGAACTGGCCTACCAGCCCTACGGCAAAACCGGCGAAGCGATCTACTCCGTGTCGCGCGGCGGCCTCAACCTCGAACTGCTGAATATCGCCGCGAGCTTCCCGAATGTGGAATTCCGCTTCGAACAACGCTGCGTCGAAGTGGACCTGAACGAGCCGCGCATCACGTTTGAAGACCTGCGCACGGGCGCCGTGAATACCTTCGAGGCCCCGCTCATCTTCGGCACCGACGGCGCTTTCTCGGCCGTGCGCTACGCCCTGCAACGCACCGACCGCTTCGACTACCGCCAGCGCTACCTCGAACACGGCTACAAGGAACTCACCATCCCGCCCGCCCCCGGCGGCGGCCACCGTATGGAGCCCAACGCCCTGCACATCTGGCCGCGCGGCAACTTCATGCTCATCGCCCTGCCCAACGCCGACGGCAGCTTCACCTGCACGCTGTTCCTGCCCTTCGAAGGCGAAGTGGCGTTCGAACACCTGACCGACAACGGAGCAGTACGCGGCTTTTTCCAAAAATACTTCCCAGACGCACTGGCGCTCATGCCCACGCTGATCGAGGATTTCTGGTCTAACCCGACCTCCTCGCTCATGACCCTGCAATGCGCCCCCTGGCAGTGGCAAAACCGCATCCTGCTGCTCGGCGACGCAGCGCACGCCATCGTGCCTTTCTACGGACAAGGCATGAACGCGGGCTTCGAAGACTGTACCATCCTCGATGCCATGCACGACGAAATGGAGGGCGACTGGTCGCGCATGATCCCCGAATTTGCCCGCCGCCGCAAAGCCGACGGCGACGCCATTGCCGAACTGGCCCTGCGCAATTTCATCGAAATGCGCGACCTCGTCGGCGACCCGAAGTTCCTGCTGCGCAAAAAAATTGCCGCCCGTTTGCACGAGCGGCATCCCGACTTTTTGCCGGTATACTCTATGGTGACGTTCAGCAATACGCCTTACCACGTGGCCCTGCGAGAAGACGATGCGCAGAACCGGCTGTTCGAACAGATTCTGGCGATCCCGAACATCGAGCAGGACTGGGACGGAGCCGCTGTGGAGGAGGCGTTTCTGGCTTGGAGAACATCATAAGGGGCCGTGGTAATTGATATAAGATTTAAGATTTAAGATTTAAGATTATATCAAATACCACCATCCCGGTCTCCACCACTAATTCCGTATAATCCGCATCGGCCGCCCGCCGTTTTGCTTCATCTGTTCGGCGACCATTTTCTGAAAATCCGCGTCGCTCATTTTTTCGCCTTTTTTGGGCACTTCAATTTCCTTTTTTTTCAATTTCCGGAACTCCACTTTCGTGGCGGTGAAGACCATTTCCCCGTTGTTGATGTCGAGTTCGAGGATGGTGCCGGGCAGCTGGCCGAATCCGGCGGGGCCTGCGGGCAGCGGCAGCGCATCGGCAAACCACGCGGTGATCTGGCGTTTGCGGACGGTGTCCTGCATCGTGGCCTGCATGCAGTTGTAGCCCAGGATCGATTTGGTCTGGCCCGTGATTTTCCAGCCCGGAGCGCCCAGCGTGTCTTCGATCAGGTAGTTTTTACCAAAAAATTCGCGGTAATCGGTCTTGCGGCCGGCGTCGTAATTGCGGTAAAAAATCGCCTCGGGGCGCTGCATGCGGATCACCATGGGACCGCCCTGGGCAGGTTCGTCTTCCTCTTCCTCGGGAAGGTCGTGGTAGAGGCTTTCCGTGGCGGAAAAAAGGAGTTCGGACTTCGTGACCCGAAATTCAGGGATCATGGCTTTCATGTCGGCCGCGTCGGGCGGCAGGTTCCGGTGCATGTTGACCTTTTGATCGAAGGAAATGACGCCTTCCGATTGCTGACCGAAGGCAGCGAAGGCCAGGAAGGCGAAAAGCGCAAAGAGTACTTGTTTCATAAGTCGTTGATTGTTAATTTTTTAATTTTTCCAAACCCGCTTTCGCGCCGGGAGCGCCGGGCCGCAATTCGAGTGCGTGTTCGTAGCATTGGCGGGCCGTTTCCCTGTCGCCGAGCATGCGGTTGGCGTCGCCGAGCTGCACCCAGGCCACCACGATGCGGGGGAAAGCCTGCGTGTACGCCCGGTACAAACTGCGCGCATTGTTCCAGTCGCCCTCGGCGGTGAGCGCCATGCCCGTTTCCAAAAGCGGCATGTCGTCGTCGTTTTCCAGGCCGGCGTTCGCCAGTTCGGCGCGGTAGTTTTTTTCAAAATAATCGCCGCCTTTGGTCTTGATCACCCGGTAGAGGTAACGGGGCGCGGGCAGTTGAAGGGGTTCCGCCGGCTGGCCGTCGAGCAACCTGGCGATGCGCTGGTAGAGTGCTTCGGCGCTGGGCGGCGCATAGTTGGACAACACGATGACCGTGCGTTTTTTTGCAAAATCGTGGCCCCAGACGGCGTTGAGGCCGGGATCGCCGCCGGCTATGACAAATTTTCCGCGGCGCGAAAATTCCGCCCAGTCGGCGTATTGCCCCGAGTTTTGGGCTGTGGTGACGAGTTGCAGCAGCGAGGCGTCGTCGTGCAGCAGTTTTTTGTCAAAAAACAGGGCGCGTTCGAAGTGCAGCAGATCGGCCGCCGTGCAGTAAATACCGCCGTCGGCAGCGCCCACGAGCTGCTCTTCCACGTTGCTTTGCATCGGTCCGGGCCGGTTGCTCAGGTAACCCACCGACACGTTGGTCTGCGGACGCACCCGCACGTCGTAGCCTGCATCGGTCATGCCTGCAGGCACGAAAATGCGTTCGCGCAAAGCCTGTTCGTAGGGCAGGCCCGTGACCTTTTCCACCACGCCGCCGAGCAGGACGTAGCCCGAGTTCGAGTAGGCCGTCTCGCTGCCGGGCGGAAATTGCAGCCGTTCGTGGGCTGCGATAAACGCGGCGATTTCAGCGTTGGAGGCCACGCGCTCGTTCACATCCTCCCAGCCGGGCACGTCGTAATATTGTCCGAACCCGGAGCTGTGGTTCAGCAATTGCCGCAGGGTGACCTGCTGACCGGTCTCCGGAGCGAACCCCGGAATGTATTTGCCCACGGCGTCGTCGAGCCCCAGCCGGCCTTCTTCGGCCAGTTGAAGCACCATCACCTTGGTGAACCACTTGGTAATGGAACCGATTTGAAAGCGGCGGGTATTATTGTTGAGCAGGTGCAATTCGATGACCGACCAGCCCACCGAGCGTTCCAGCCAGGGCCGGTCGTTTTGCCAAATGAGGATGTTGCCCGAAAAAACATCGAGGCGTTGCGCTTCGGCGAGCAGGCTGTCGATGGCCGCCGGGGTGGCGGGTTGTGCGGACAAGCTCCGCCCAGGCGACAGCGCGGCGATGCCGATCAGTAATGCGAACAGTGTTTTTGAATTCATCAGCGGGCTTCGAATTTTGACGGGACAAACCTATTCCGCCGCCGCGGCACCGGAAGTTAAACGACCTTGCTATTAGGTTAATTAAGGTTAAGCCGCCCTGCGGGTGCGCGGGAAAGCCGGTACTTTTGGCGCATGCAAACCCGCGGCGCTTCCGAAAAAACATGGTTCATCTGGCTGATTGTCAGCAGTCTGGCGCTGCTGGCGGTGTTTCAGATCGTTTGGCTGCGCAAGGTCTGGACCGAGCAGCGCGAGGCGCTGAGGCAGGAGGCCGACAACGTTTTTCAGCGAACGGTGATCGACCTGCAGGATTCCCTGACGCGGCGCGCCATGCGGCGCAACGGCATCTCGCCCGACAGTTTCAAGATGCGCCTGCCGCCGCCTATTCCGCCGGAAGGGTTTCGGCGTATGATGCGGCAGGAAGAAAAAGTGAAGACTGTGGTCAAACGGGACTCGAGCATCGTCCACATCCGAAACATCGACACGACCCAGGATCAGCAGGTGCAAATTTTCATCACCACCACCGCCGATTTCGAGGGCCCGCGCAGCGAAATGCTGCCGGGTATGGACCGCCTCCTGCTCAATTGGAGCGGCAGGGCCGAAGGCAGCAAAGAACGCTTCATTTTCCGGGTGGAAAAAGATACCCTCGACGAGGCCGAATTGCGGGTGCAGTATACGGAAGGGCTGCGCAATGCCGAACTTCCGCTCGACTTTCAACTGCTGCGTTTCGATGAATTTCAAACCATCGATTCTTCGCTGCTGGCTACTCAGCCTGCCCGGGCGGGCTTGCTGACCCACCAGGCGTACGCCGCCGTGTTCCCTGATTATCAGGGTTTTGTTTTTCGAAAAACCTTGCCGTACGGGCTTTTTTCCTTCCTGCTGTTCGGAGTCACCGCTGCCGCGTTCGGCGCCATCTGGAGCAGCCTGCGCCGCCAGCAGCGGCTCACCAAACTGAAAAACGACTTCATCGCCAACATCACCCACGAGCTCAAAACACCGATCACCACCGTCGGAGTGGCGCTCGAAGCGCTCAGCGATTTCGACGCCCGCCGCGACCCCGAACGCACCCGCGAATACCTCGATATTTCGAAACTCGAACTCGAACGCCTCTCCCTGCTGGTCGACAAAGTGCTGCGGCTCTCCATGTTCGAACAGCACGAACCGCGCATGCGCTTCGAAACGCTCGACCTGGCCGACACCGTCCGGCAGGTGCTCGGCGCCTTGCGCCTGCAGGCCGAACGGCTCCGGGCGGAGATCCATTTTTCGCCGCCGCCCGGCGCCGTTTTTTTGGTCAATGGCGACCGCATGCACCTGTCGAGCGTGGTCTTCAACCTCCTCGACAATGCCCTGAAATACACCCGCGGTGTGCCTGTGATTCACGTCGTTTTGGAAAAAAACGATACCCAGGTCCGGCTCAGCATCCGCGACAACGGCCCGGGCATCGCGGGAGAATACCAGTCCAGAATTTTTGAAAAATTCTTCCGCGTACCGGCCGCGGCGAACACACACGACGTGAAAGGGCATGGCCTGGGACTGAGCTACGCGGCCCAGGTGGCGCGCCTGCACGGCGGGAAAATTGAAGTGGAAAGCGTTGAAAACGACGGCAGTATGTTTACCCTGGAATTGCCTTTGGCGGTTGGGTAAGGTGTTTCGCACGGATTGTATTTCGCGCAGATTTTCACAGATTTTACCGCAGATTTTACGCAGAAATATCTCTCGGGAGTTTTCTGCGTAAAATCTGCGGTAAAATCTGTGAAAATCTGCGCGAAATACAAATCTGCGCGAAATACAAATCTGCGAGCGATCTAGCCCCGCCCGAAGCCGCCCAGCGCCTCCGCCAGCGCTTCAATTTCCCCTTCCAGGTTGTAATAATGCGGCGATACGCGCAGCGCCCACTCCACCCCCTTTTTCGAAAAATCAATTTGCGCCACGGGCAAAGTGGACACCCGGCAATTGATCTGGCGCGCCCACAGGTATTCCAGCAGCGCTTTGGGTTCCCAATCCTTGGAATATGCGGTGACGATGCCGCACAATTCCCGGCCGTGATCGAGCACCTGCACACCGGGGAGCCCGGCCAGCAGGCGCCGGCTGAGATCGGCGAGAAGCCGCACCCGTTCCTCGATCTGTTCCAGACCGAGTTCCAGTGCGTAGTCCACGGCAGCTTTGCTGCCCAGCAGCAGGGCAGGCGCCATTTCCCAGTATTCAAAACGGCGGGCATCGGGTGCGGCGGCGTAGGTATCCGGGCCGGTCCAGTTGGCGCTGCGCATGTCGGGCAGCAGCATTTCCAGTCCGCCGTCGAGGGCGCGGTCGGAGACGTAGAGGAAGCCTGCGCCGCGCGGGCCGCGCATGAATTTGCGCATTGTGGCCGACAAAAAATCGCAGCCGATGCGCTCCACGTCCAGCGGCATCTGTCCGGCCGACTGGCAGGCATCCACGAGGTACCAGACGCCGTGCGCGCGGCAAATTTGCCCCACGGCTTCGACGGGCTGCACCAGTCCGCTGTTGGTCGGTACGTGGGTGACGGCCACGAGGGCCGGGTGGTGGGCTTTGACCAGGCGTTCCAGGTCGGCCGCATCGACGCCGCCCTTGGGCGCTTCGGCCGCGCGCAGGACATTGATACCCAGGCGTTTTTGCAGGGCCAGAAAAGCGATCTGGTTCGAAACGTAGTCGTTCTCGGTGGTGAGGATCAGGTCGCCGGGCCGCAGCGGCAGGGCGCTGAGGGCCCGGGCGTAGGCATCCGTGGCGCTGCCGGAAAAGGCGACGTTCCGGGCCTTGGTATGGAGCATTTGCGCGACGGAAGTGTAAAATCCGGCGATCGCTTCCGCCCGCAGATCGGCTGCTTCGTATCCGCCGATGTCGGATTCGAGGACGAGGTATTCCTGCATGGCATGAAGCACGGGCGCCGGAGGCAGGGCTGCGCCGGCGTTGTTCAGGTGGTTGCGGTGGGCGCAGCCGGGGGTGTCGGAGCGGAGACGGGAGACAGGGAGCATGGTGTTTATTTTAGTTTCTAAAGACTGGCAGTTTTTTTAGACAGGACAAACATGATCAGCAGGATAGGAGCATGCCGGCTGCGCCGCCATGCAGGTTCAAGTCGGCGAAGCCGGCATTTATCCTGTTGATCATGTTTGTCCTGTCTAAAAAAACTCCGTCGGAGGAAATTAGCGGGTGCATTCAACCCTTGATTCGCATAGGGACACGAAATGACAACTCTGTGCTGTGTCTCCGTGTTGAAAACCCCACTACACTGTTGTTTTTTCCAAAATACCAGAGCGCTGCTGTACCAGATTCGAAAACTCATTCACGCGTTTTCGGGCAAAGGCGCGCGCTTTCCAATGGTCACGAAACCGGGTCGCCACCTTGAGCCATCGTTCGGTGAGCAAGCCAAGGAATATTGCCGCCACAGGCACGACCAGCGCGAGCCAGCTTTCGTGAAACGCCAATTTCCCCAAACGATACGCCCCCCACAGTGCCAGGGGAAAAGTGATCAGTCCGGCCAGCGTTTTTACGGCTGAACTGTAGCCGATGTACAGGTTCATCCGCTTATTCAGCAGCCAGGGCAGGAAACAGGGCAGGAACCAAAAGGCATATCCGGCGAGAAAAAAGGGCAATCCGGCCAGGAGCAAAAGGGCGTTGCGGAAGATGATCCAGGTGGAACCCGGTGCAGCGGCAGCGGCCACCCCGGCATCGGAGACGGCGAATTCGTCCAGTTGTTTGAAATACCGGTCCGTGCTGTCGCGCAGCGCGAGGTCGTCCAGGTGTTCCTGTACCAGCTGCTGACTTCTGAAAAAATCGGCCCGCTGGGGCAGGGGTTCGGTGTTTTGCGCGATGGTTTCCAGCCGGCCGATAAATTGCTCTCCGGCTTCGTCGCGGGTGTGGATACTGAGCGCTTTTAATTGATTTTCAAGGAAAAGGGTGAGGTCGTCCACGGCAGCTTCGGGGTCGTCCTGCCAGGCCGCGGCCCAGTCGCGGGGCCACACGGGTGTCCCCACCTGCACCACGGCATCGCTGCGAAACAGGTTGGGCGCGTGGTAAGAGAGGCCGATGGGCACAATCTTCAGGTCGAGTTTCCATTGGTTGCGCGATTCGGCGCCGAAGGAAATACGCGCGGCGCCGGTTTTGATTTCCCGCACGAAACGGTTCATCCAGCTCGTACCTTCCACGGCGATGAACAACAGGCCCTGCCGTTCGAGGTGCTGGTAGCATTGCTCGAAAGTTTCGTCGAGGTCGCGCGCTTCGCCTTCGGTCACATCCTCGCGGCGTTTCACCGGGATACAGAACAGTTTGCGGAACAGCCAATTGGTGACCGGATTTTTGAACAGCCCGTAATTGGCCAGAAAAAACATTTCCTGGTGAATATGGATGCCGGGTACCAGCACGTCCAACAGCGTGTTCGGGTGGTTCACGATAACGATCGCGGGGCCGTCGAAACGCAGATTTTCGCGCCCCAAAAGGAGCCGTTTGCGATAAAATACCGCGACACCCAGCCAGGCCAGGCTTCGCAGCAGCAGGTAAATCAGTCGGGAAATCAGCGATAAGGGCGCGTTGCGGTAAGCCATTCAACGGACGATTGACAATCGCCGTAAATGTACCGTGTCGCCGGTATTGATCAGCAGATAAAAAATGCCGGCCGGCAGCGGCGGCAAAGGGAGTTCAACAAGGCTTTGGCCGCCGTTCGTCCATTCCGCCAGCAGGCGGCCCTCCGGGTTCCACAAGGCTATGGTTTGCAGGCCAGCGCCGGCGCTTTCCAGCCGGATGACATCCGAAGCCGGGTTGGGCCAGAGGGTAATTACCTCATTTTCAGTTTGTTCGGACACGTCCGTAGCAACGCAGCCATAAGCAGCGAGTTGTTGCACGAGTGAAGCGCGGCGGGCCGTGACGAAGGGTTTCAGCCCCAAAATTGTCGTGGCACCGGGGACGCCCTGGGGCGAGATGTCCTGCGTGAGATTTTGCTCGAACTGCGCGTTGTTGAAAAATTTGAGCGTATCGGCGTACACGTCGGTCCGGATGAGGTCGGCCAGCGAGTCGATGCGGCTGTCGAGCGCTGCGTTGCTGAAATCGGCGAGCAGGACGCAGTAGTGATCGGCCAGTAATTGTTTCAGTTCGGGATCGGGCAGCAGGCGGCTCATCATGGGTCGCTGCTGCATGGGTTGGGGTACGTGTGTAAAGGGCAGGGTTTTAATCGCATTGGCCTGGAGGCCCATCTGAAAATTGCCGAAGGCCTCGTTCACGTCCCAGGTGATCCATTCGAAGCGGTCGGTTTCGGTGTTGTGGTAGAGGTAGTAGTTGTGTCCGGAGCCGACGTAGCTGTCGAGGTTCACGAAGAGGTTCTGCGCGGCCCAGTAATTGAACCAGCCGTCGAGGTTGAGGTAGCGGTCGAGGCTGTCGGGCAGCTGGGCTGGCGGGGTGTTGTTGAGGGCGTTGATGAATTGGATGAGGTCGGTCCAGTCGTTGTCGGTCTCGTTGGTTTTGAGTTCGTAATCGGTTTCGTAAAGGTTTTGCGCCGTGCCTTTCCAGACGAGGGAGCCCTTCGGGTCGCCTTTGAAGAGGTTGCCGCCTTTGTTACCGAAACGCTGGTCGAGGAAAGGTTTGCCCACGTCTTCCACGGCGGTGTACAGGCCCCAATAGTGGTCGTTCACGTACAACCGGGTGAAGGTCGCGCGGGGGGCGGGGATGCCGTGTTCGTTCAAAAAATCGAGCATCAGGCGTTCGCGCAGCAGGGTCGGGTCCTTGAAAGCGTTGTTGAGCACGAGTTTTTTCATGCCGTCGTGGGCCTGGTCGTCCACGTATTCGGCAAAATCGATGCGGAAAGGTTTTTTCCTGCCGGGGTTGTTGTAGGAGGAATTGCCCTTGAATTTGACACCGGAAGTCGGATAAGCCTGTCCGTCGACGGTCACGTCGCAGGGCATGTACACGTCGAGTGCGTAGTTGGCTTCGAGGCTGTCCCAATAGCCGGTTTGGGAAAATTGGAAGCGGATTTCGTGGACGGTCCAGGGCGGGAAGAACTGGTCGCCGGGGTTTTGTGCGAACAACACGGAGGCGCTGAGGACCAATAAGGAAGTGGTAAAAAGTTGCTTCATCGGGAGTGTTTTGTGTAGGACGGGGGAAACCACGAAAGGTTTATTTTTTTGACCACATAAGGACACATGAAGGGCACATAAAGAAAAAGGGTAGGGATGCTCTCTTGCAATTTTGACAGCAGCCATTTGTGGTGCCA
>JBGAJY010000287.1:0-5746 GCA_044224705.1 Saprospiraceae bacterium | reverse complement strand
CTCAATACCCCGGCCGCCCGGCAACTGCTGATCTTGCACTTGGGAAGCGAAATCCAGGCTGACCACCTTGGCATTTCCAATATCATTTGGCCATATACCAACCCGCTGAGTTTTGATGAATTGAATCTTTACGACTACAGTTTTCTGCATCACAATCTTTACGACAACCTGGGTTGGCCTCAAATGTGCAGGAAGGCCGGGCTGGCCGACGGTATCAAGAAAGGTATCGATCAAGACAATCAGGGTTACTTTCCCGGCGATAAATACTACGACGCCAGCGTTTACATCGCCGACGCTTTTGCCGGCGGCGACCTGGGGACGGTATTCAAAGTACTGATGCGCACGCCGAGCGGAAACGCAAATCCGGATGGCTATAACGTCAATATTCTGGACAACTGCGTCAACCGGTTTACCAGGGAGGTTGATTTAAATCATTGTTTATTTTCGATGGCCATCCCGGTTGACCTCAATCCCTGTTTAGGCAAAGATGCACCCTATAAAGACAACATTATCGAAGTGACGGAATTGACTCCGTTGCCTCACCTCGACAACGCACCGGGCGCTTATCGCACCGATATCCGCAGTGTGGATTACCTGTTGCGCAATAGACTGACCCAAGGTGAATTTATCAATGCTGTCCGGCTGCCCCGGCAGTGTTTTATGCCCACCTGGACGGCCTTGGGTATGACTACGTCATTGAATGATCAGAATTTGTTTGTGGACTTGACCCTGCCGCCATTTAATGATCCGAATAATTTTCCCAACTCGTCAATCCCTTTTGATGCTATTTATGCCCCAATAGGGGGGAACCTGAGGCATGTTGAATTGGATGCTGGCATGGTCAGCTTCGTTCTGGAAGAATTAGACAAAACCGAAACCTCGATACTTATCAATGGCGGAATCCTGAACGAAGTCTACAACTTTGGCCTGATTCGAAAAAACATCCCTACCCTCACGGTGAATAGTTCGGGCCGCCTTAATATCAATAATCCTGGTCATACTGGTTTTGTACAAACCAGCCCAGAAGGAGACGCTGAAAAACCCACGTTTACCGCCTACCTCGGCCAGTGCGGGAGCACAGTGACCGTGGAAAATGGTGGCCAGTTTAATATTGGCGCGTTGGATAAAAGCCAGCACGGCATTGTACAGGCGCTCCCGGAATCCACCGTCCACATCCGCCCCGGCGGCGCCCTCCGCGTCACCAGCGACGCCTCGGCGCTCATCATCCAACCCGGCGCCACCCTCATCCTCGACCCCGGCGCCATCGTCCAGCTCCAATCTCCCGACGCCAAAATCCGCATCGAGGGCAAGCTCATCGTCAACGGCGACATCGCTTTCTCCGGTCCGGGTTATTTCGAATTTGCCTCCGGCAACCAACTCGAATACGGCCCCAATTATCAGACTTTCCTGCTCGCGGGCATGGGCATGAACCATCGTTTTATCCGCATCGAAGACGAACTGCGGGTACCCGCCGGCCGCAACATCGACCTTCGGCAAGGCGCAGTGGAGATCCCCGGCAACCGTTTGTTGCTGCCAACCGGCTCGGGCGGCAGTTTCACGGAGGTCAAATTTTACGGCGGTACGACCTTTGCCGTTCAGGGCGATCAATCGGCTTCGCTGTCTGTGCAGAACAGCCGTTTCGAGGGTTTCGGCTACCCGGTGCATTTGACCAGCGGCAGCGGCACGGCTACGCTTCGAAACAGTGTCTTCGACGGCTATTCCGGCATCGGCGTGTACAGCGAAAGCCGCCCCCAACTGCTGCTGGATCAATGCACCCTGGCGAGCAGCCCTGCCGTCGCGGCCACGGGCGTGTACTCCAAGGGCACTTTCGTGGTCATCCAGCGCTCCTCCACCATCGCCGGGGTACAAAGCGGGACCTACAACGCCAATGGAAACAATGCGAATATCGATCCGCTCGTCACTTCCCCTCCAAGCGCCGGCGCGCGCCTCGAAGGCGGCTGGCTCTACTGGATGGACGGCGGCGAAATCAGCGGTACGGACGTGGGCATCGCCAACCTCGACGTTTATCCCACCAACGTGTACATTAACCTCTTCGCCACCATCCGCGATTGTTTTGCGGGCATCTCCATGCGCGGCAACGCCACGACGGGGCTCGTGGCCATGAACTGCGCCCGCCTCATCAACAACTATTTCGGCATCCAGGGCCGCGATGTGACGCTGCTCATCGACCCCGCTTTGATCAACGGCCAAAGCCAGCAGGCCGCCAATGCCAACGTGTTTATCCGGCAGGCGGGCTACGGACACAACAGCGGCAGCGAATATTTCCACGTCTGCTACGGCCTGAAAACGCCGCCCAACCCGATTCCCGCCACCCAGAATTTCTGGGGCAGCACCGACGGGGCGAGCGTCAGCGTCGATTTGTCGCCCAGTGATCACAAATCTTTCTGTTTGTCTGGCAGCGCCCTTGGGTGCGGGAACGTATCGGGCTGCACCATCGGGATGAGTACTTCGCCCCAGGTGTTGCGCCAGCCCGGAGGGTGCCCGCAGCCCGGCTTGCTGTGCGACGACCCGGACGGCAGCTGCATCGAGCAGTGTACCCTGGCCGTGACCGGCGGAGAGTCGCCCACTGCGCGCGGGCAGTTCCTCGCGGCCATGGACCGCTTGCACAATGAAGATTTTACCGGCGCGAAAACCGCTTTCCAGCCGCCCGCCGATCTGTGGGGGCCGGGCTCCTTGGGCTTTTCCGTGGTTTGCCGCACATACGTGGACGCGGCCCGCTCGCTCACCGACGGGCAGGGCTATACGGGGGGTGGGGGCGAAGCACGGAGCCTTCAATACCGTTCTCCCGGCAAGGTAACGTTGACGCCCAACCCGGCGGCCGGGACGTTCACCGTGGTATTGGCGCCCGAAATATCAGGCCCCTGCCGGCTGCGCGTTTGGAACCTGCGTGGCGAACTGTCGCTGAGCGCTACGTTGAGCGGGCCTTCCGGCGACGTGGATGCATCGCAATGGCCCGACGGGCTTTATATCGTGGAAATTAGTGCGGCGGACGGCGCTCTGGATGAGCGGCAGTGCATCGTGGTGCAGCATTAGTGGACGTATCCGTTACCCGCCCTACGGCTTTGAGCCGTAGGGCGGGTAGTCGCGTAAAAAATCCCCCGCCCTGAAAAGAGCGGAGGATTTTGGCATGCAAAAGATGGATAGCGACCCGACTGGGTGTCGCCAACCTGGAGTTTGGCGATTACTCGTCTTTGAGTTGATCTTTCAACTGAGCGAGGGCAGCGAGGTCGCCGAGGGTTTCCCGCTCGACTTTCTTCTGGACTTCGCCTACGGCAGATTGCGTTTCGCCTTCTTCCTTGGCGCGTTCCGCTTTCACAGCGGCTTCGGCCTTGTATTTCAGGTCCTCGTGGTAGCGCGTGTGCGATACGAGGATGCGGCGGTCGTCTTTGTTGAATTCGATCACTTTTACCGTGACGGTGTCGCCGACGTTGACCGGCTGGCCGTCTTCCTTGCGGATGTGTTTGGCCGGAGCGAAAGCTTCGAGGCCGTGCGGCATCTGGAAGGTGGCGCCTTTGTCGTCGCGTTTGAGCACCGTGGCCTCGTGGTAGGAACCGACGGGGAACATGCTTTCGAAGTTGTCCCAGGGGTTTTCCGTTACCTGTTTGTGGCCGAGGCTGATCTGGCGTTTGTCTTTGTCGATGTCCAGAACGATCACTTCGATCGGGCTGCCGGGCTTGGTGAATTCGCTCGGGTGTGCGTAGCGTTTCGTCCAGCTCAGGTCGCTGATGTGCACCATGCCGCCGACGCCTTCGGAGAGTTCCACGAAGATGCCGTAGTTGGTGATGTTCTTGACCGTGCCGGTGTGTTTGCTGCCGACGGGGAAGCCGGCTTCAATTTCACTCCAGGGATCGGCGCCGAGTTGTTTGATCGAGAGCGACATTTTGCGGTCGGCGCGGTCGATGGTGACGACGCGGGCTTCCACTTCCTGGCCCATTTTGAAAAACTCCTTGGCGTGCACGCTCTGGTTGCCCCAGCTGATCTCGCTGATGTGGATGAGGCCTTCGACGCCGGGCATGATTTCCACGAATGCGCCGTAGTCTTCGATGTTGACCACTTTGCCGGTGACGGTAGCGCCTTCGACCACATTGGCCGGCAGCACTTCCCAGGGATGCGGGGTGAGTTGCTTGAGACCGAGCGAGATGCGTTTTTTGTTCTCGTCGAAATCGAGCACCACCACGTTGATGCGCTGGTTGAGTTGCAGCACTTCGCTCGGGTGGCCGATGCGGCCCCAGGAGATGTCGGTGATGTAGAGCAGGCCGTCGACGCCGCCGAGGTCGAGGAATGCCCCGAAATCGGTGATGTTTTTGACAATGCCTTCGAGCACCTGGCCTTTTTCGAGGCTCTGGAGGATCTGTTCGCGTTGTTCGGCCAGGTCGCTCTCGATGAGGGCTTTGTGGCTGACGACGGCGTTTTTGATCTGCTCGTTGACTTTAACGACTTTGAATTCCATCACTTTCCCGACGTACTGGTCGTAGTCGATGACGGGTTTGATGTCGATCTGCGAGCCGGGGAGGAAGGTTTCCAGACCGCCGCAGTCGACGATCAGGCCGCCTTTGGTTTTGCTGATGACCGTGCCGCGGATGATCGTGCCGTTTTTGAACGAGTCGACGATGCTTTCCCAGGCGCGGAGGATTTTGGCTTTTTTGCGCGAGAGGCCGAGTTGGCCCTGGCTGTCTTCCTGGCTTTCCACGTACACTTCCACTTCGTCGCCTTGTTTGATGTCGGGCGTGTCGCGGAATTCGTTCAGGGAAATCAGGCCGTCGCTTTTGTAATTGATGTCGAGCACCACGTCGCCACCGCTGATAGCCGAAACGCGGCCGCGGATGACTTCGTTTTCAATAACGGAGCTGAGGGTTTTGTCGTAGGATTTGAGATAATCGGAACGTTCGAGGTCGGAGTACGCGATGGCGCCGCGTTTGTCCATGTTCCAGTTGAAATCGTCGTGGGCACTGCCCGTAACGGCGGTTTCGAAAACCGGCAGCTCGAGTTCTTCTTCTTCCTCTTCTTCGGTCGATTCTGTTTCGGCCACTTTTACAGGGGCTTCGGCTTCTTTTTCTTCGGCCACTACCGGCTCTGCTTCTTCCGGCTCGGTTTCAGCCACTTCTTCAGCGGCGGCTTCCACAACGGCGGGCGTTTCGGCTTCCACCGTTTCTTCCACCACGGCTTCCACTACAACAGGCGCTTCTTCGGCTGCAACCACTTCTTCGGCTACGGCTTCCACAACAGCAGGCGTTTCGGCTTCTACCGCTTCTTCTGCGGCGGCTTCAACGACCGGCTCGGCTTCGGCAGTTACTTCTTCAGTGGAGGGGGTTTCTTCGGGAGTGGGTTCAGCAGTTTCCTGCTCTTCGGTGGGTTCTTTTTCGTCGTCGAACAACATGATATAAACAGGTTGATTCTGAGGTTTTTGTCAAGCTTGACGTATGCCGGCCTCACTTCGCGGACGAGACCGTTGTCCGTGCTTTTTTCAAAAGCGGCCGCGAAGGTAATACGATATTTTCGGAAATAAAAACAGCGTTTTAATCAAAACCTGTTTTTCACTTAATTACGGATCTCCGGCACCCCGGCGAGGCGTTTGCGCACATTTGCCGCCGACTGAACCATGGCGTTGCGGGAAGCTGCCGGCATGCCGGGCAACAGATCGGCCTGCCGTTCGATGCGCGACACGGGCAGGGCGTAATAGGTGACTTTGCCGTTGGCCGATTTGTGGATGTAGCGCCAGACGGGG
>JBGAJY010000286.1:0-5755 GCA_044224705.1 Saprospiraceae bacterium | reverse complement strand
GCCTATTTGGCATCATTCTAAACCTTCCAAAGCGACTATAAACAGGTCGTTTGACCCTTACATTTGTATAAACTGAACATTCCAGCCATGAAACAAACACTGGCATTCCTCCTCCTCAGCGCCTTCCTGCTGGCCGCCTGCCAAAGCGCACAGAACCAGGCGCTTCCTGCCGATTGGGCCACCGATCGCGACCTGGTGTGCGACATGAAGGTGAAGTTCGACACGCCGGACACGGTACATTACCAGGGAAAAATTTACGGCTTTTGCAGTCCTTCCTGTAAAGATGAATTCGCAGCAAATCCGGCATCTTTTGTAGCAAAACCACCTGAAAAGCAATGAAAAATCTGCTCTTTCTCTGCTCCCTGCTGTTGCTGCAAACCGCAGCATTTGCCCAAAACGCCGACCCGCTCGACGCCATTATCGACGGCGAAAAAGCCCAGTGGCTGCGCCAGCACGCCCAGGACCGCAGCGGCCTCAACAGCGCCAACAACCGCAGCGACATCCTGTATTGCCGCCTGCACTGGACCGTGGATCCCGAGGTGCGGTACATCAACGGAGAGGTCATGACCGTGTTCGAACCGACGGAGTCCCTCAGCAGCCTCGATTTTGATTTTTCAGCGGCGCTGACAATGGACAGCATCCTGTACCACGGTCAACACCTCGCTTTTACCCAAAACGGCGATATCCTGAGCGCACAGTTTCCGTCTGCCCTGCCGCCGTTTTTGGCCGATTCCCTGACGTTCTTTTACCAGGGCGTGCCCACCTCGTCCGGTTTCGGATCGTTTGAAGTAACCCAGCACGATACCGTGCCGGTGCTATGGACGCTCTCCGAGCCCTACGGCGCCATGGAATGGTGGCCCTGCAAGCAGTCTTTGACTGATAAAATTGATTCGGTGGACATTTATATCAGCTGTCCGGCAGCCTATCGCGGGGCCAGCAACGGCCTTTTGCAAAGCGAAACCACGGCAGGCGGCTGGACGACGGCCCACTGGCGGCACCGCTACCCTATCGCCGCGTACCTCGTTTGTATGGCCGTGACGAATTACGAATCGTTCTCTCTACAAGTGCCATTCGATGGCGATACCACCCTGATGCTCAACTATGTGTATCCGGAAAACCTCGCCGTGGCTCAGGTTCAGATTCCTGAAAACATTGCGCACATGCAGTTGTACGACCAACTGTTCGGTCTTTATCCGTTTCAAAATGAAAAATACGGCCACACCCAGTTCAGCTGGGGCGGCGGTATGGAACACCAGACGATGACCTTCGTGAGCGGCTTCGGCTACGAATTGCTGGCGCACGAGCTCGCTCACCACTGGTTTGGCGATAAAGTGACCTGCGGCTCCTGGCAGGACATCTGGCTGAACGAGGGTTTTGCCACCTACCTCAGCGGCCTCGTGTACGAAAACCTGCAACCGGCCAATTGGTACAGCTTCAAATCGGGCCGCATCAGCACGGCCACCAGTCAGCCCGGCGGCTCGGTCTGGGTGGACGATACCACCAGCGTAGGCCGCATTTTCAGCGGCCGGCTGTCGTATTCCAAAGGCGCCATGGTGCTGCACATGCTGCGCTGGGTGTGCGGCGACAGCGCGTTTTTCGCCGGTGTGCGGAATTACCTCAACGATCCGGCGCTGGCGTACCGCTACGCTCGTACCGCCGACCTTCAAGCCCACCTCGAAGCCGCTTCGGGTAAAAACCTCGACGGCTTTTTTGCCGACTGGTTTTATGGACAAGGCTACCCCTCGTACGACATTACCTGGTCCAAATCGCCGGCTCACCTCGTGACCATCACCTTGCAACAGACGCCGTCGCACCCCTCGGTGTCATTTTTCGAAATGCCCATTCCGGTAAAACTCACCGACGGCGTGCACGACACGACCCTGGTGCTGAACCATACATTTAGTGGCCAGATTTTCACCGCTACATTGAATTTCAGCCCGACGGAACTGGTTTTCGACCCCGATTTGTGGATCGTGAGCCGCAATAATCTTGTGCAGGAAGTCTCCGATACCGGCGAACCGCTGCCGGAGTTTACCCTGGAAGTGATCCCCAACCCGACCGTCACCGACCTGAACATCCGCCTCAGGACCCTTTACGGCGACGATGCGCGGCTGACTTTGTACGCCGCCGACGGCAAACTGGTGCTGCAACAAACGGAGCACCTTTCGCCCGGCATGAACCAACTGACGATGCCCAGCGCCCATCTACCTTCGGGTGCTTATGTGCTGCGCATTGAAGCCAAAAGCTGGCATACGGAGCAGACGGTCGTCCTGCATTGAGTTTTTTTCAAAACCCGGACAATGAAATGCGGCAAGCCCACCCAGGCTTGCCGCATTTTTTTCCGACCTTTGCGGCATCATCCTCCCCGCCCGTTCCATTCCAGCAAACAGACGTTTTTCCGATGAGCAAACTCCGCTATCGTCGCATCCTGCTTAAACTCTCGGGCGAAAGCCTCATGGGCCGCCAGAAATTCGGCATCGAGGCCGATATGTTACAACATTACGCCCGGCAGATCAAGGAGTTGCACGAACTCGGCGTTGAGATCGCCGTGGTCATCGGCGGCGGCAACATCTTCCGCGGCATCCAGTCCGACGACGCCGGCATCGAAGGCGTCACGGGCGACTACATGGGCATGCTGGCCACCGTGATCAACGGCCTGGCCCTGCAAAGCGCCCTCGAAAGCATCGGCGTGTACACCCGCCTGATGACGGCCCTGAAAATGGAGAACGTGGCCGAACCGTACATCCGCCGCCGCGCCATCCGGCACCTGGAAAAAGGACGCGTGGTGATCTGCGCCGCCGGCACGGGTAATCCTTACTTCACGACCGACTCCGCCGCCGCCCTGCGTGCCAACGAGATCAGCGCCGACGTGATCCTGAAAGGCACCCGCGTAGATGGCATTTACACCGCCGACCCCGAAAAAGACCCTTCCGCCGTCAAATTCGACAAACTGACCTTCGCCAAAGTCATCAGCCTGGGCCTCGAAGTGATGGACATGACCGCCTTCACGCTCTGCCAGGAAAACAACATGCCCATCATCGTTTTCGACATCAACGCCCCGGATAACCTGCGCCGGATTGTGACGGGCGATGCGGTAGGGACGCTGGTGGAGGGCTGAGACGATTGTTTCGATTGTACGATTGATTCGATTGTTTCGATTGTACACGGTTCGTGGTCCTGCTTGTCAGGGGCCGCGCACAATCGAAACAATCGAATCAATCGTACAATCGAATCAATCTTGCCATGCTCCGCATCATCTCCTACAACGTCAACGGCATCCGCTCCGCCATTTCCAAAGGGTTTCTCGAATGGGTCGCCGCCGAACAACCCGACATCATCTGCCTGCAGGAAACCAAGGCACTGCAAACCGACGTGCCCACGCTGGAACTGGAAGCCCTGGGCTACGTGCACCACTGGCATTCGGCTGAAAAAAAAGGGTACAGCGGAGTGGCCACGTTCAGCAGACTGAAACCCGGCCACGTGGTCTACGGCAGCGGCATGGACGTCTATGACCGCGAAGGCCGCATCCTGCGCACCGATTTCGGCGACTGGTCGCTGCTCAACTGCTACTTCCCCTCCGGCACCACCGGCGACCTGCGGCAAGGCTTTAAAATGAAATTTCTCGACGATTTTTTCGACTGGATCGGCGAGCTGAAAAAAGAGCGCCCGAAGCTGATCGTCGTCGGCGACTACAACATCGCGCACCGTGAAATCGACATCCACGACCCGAAAGGCAACAAAAACAGCAGCGGCTTCCTGCCCGAAGAGCGCGCCTGGCTCACGAAATGGTTCGAAAGCGGCTTCACCGACACCTTCCGGCACGCCAACCCCGACAAGGTGGAGTACAGCTGGTGGAGCTTCCGCGCCGGCGCCCGCGGCAACAACAAAGGCTGGCGCATCGATTACCAATCGGTGACCGACAACCTCCGCGACCATATCGTCAGCGCCCGGCAACTGAACGAGGTCGTACATTCCGACCACTGCCCCGTGCTGCTGGAAATTGATTTGTAGTCTGGTAGCCCGGAATTTATTCCGGGCACAGGAACATCTGACAAAGCCTCCGTCTGCCCGGAATAAATTCCGGGCTACCAGACTACCTTTACGGCATGAACGTTTCCGCTGCCGAACTCGCCCATCTGCTCAACGCCACCATCGAAGGCGATCCCGCCGTCACCGTCAGCCGCCCGGCCCGTATTGAAGAGGCCGGCGAGGGCGATTTTACTTTTTTCGACAACCCGAAATACGAAGCGCAGGTGTATTCCACCAAGGCGTCTATCCTACTGGTAAACAAGGACTTCCAGCCTTCGCAACCCGTGAAGCCCACGCTGCTGCGGGTGGCCGACGTGCGCGGCAGTCTGGCTTTTTTACTCGCCCAATTCCAATCTGCCCAAAACGCCGCCCCCGGGATTTCCGAGCGCGCCGCCATAGCCCCTTCGGCCCAAATCGGCGCCGGCGTTTCGATCGGCGATTTTACTGTAGTGGAAGAAGGCGTGGTCATCGAGGAAGGCAGCGTGATTGGCGCGCAGGTTTTTATCGGAAAAAACGTGCGGCTCGGCCGCAATTGTCGCGTGTTCCCCGGCGTGAAAATCCACCATGAATGCGTCATCGGCGACAACTGCGTGCTGCACGCCAACGCCGTGGTCGGCGCCGACGGCTTCGGCTTCGCGCCCCAGGCCGACCGCAGCTGGAAAAAAGTGCCCCAGGTGGGCAATGTGGTGCTCGAAAACGAAGTGGAAATCGGCGCCAACACCTGCATCGACCGTGCGGCCATCGGCAGCACGGTGATCCGCGCCGGCGCCAAAATCGACAACCTCGTGCACATCGCCCACAACGTGGAGGTGGGCCGGAATTCGGTGATGGCCGCCCAGGTGGGCATCGCTGGCAGCACCAAAGTGGGTGAAAACGCGGTGTTCGGCGGTCAGGTCGGCATCGCCGGGCATTTGCAGATCGCCGACGGCACGCAATTGCAGGCACAGAGCGGCGTCGGTTCCTCGATCAAAAAACCGGGGCAGGCGCTGTTTGGGTCACCTGCCATTCCGTACAATGATTTTGTGCGGGCGTATGTGGTGTTCAAGCAGCTGCCGGAATTGCAGAAGAAGGTGAGGGAGCTGGAGAAAAGGTTGGCGCAAATCAACAAAACCTGAAGAGGTTATTGGATATGGGCCATTAGGTTCTTGACTAGTTCTTCTTTTTCAAAATACCCTATATGGTGATAGATCAACTTTCCACTTTTATCAAATAATAAAAAATAGGGGTATCCATGCATATCCAAAGCCTTGTAAAGACCTTGATCAACATCGATGAGAATTTTTGTCTTTTCCTTTATATTTCTGTAATTAAAAATATTATCAAACTTTTTTCTGATGCTTTCTTTGTCATTTTCATACAAGTAATACGACCTTGCCTTGCTTTGGACGTCTCTGTAAAAATTGGGCAGTTCTTTCATTGCTTTAATACAGGGCAAGCAGGTTTCATTCCAAGTTTCTATAATAATGTATTTATCAGAGGAGTCTACTAAATTAATCGTATCGATATCTTTATTGATAAATGTAAAGTTGGAGAGATTGACATTATAATTAATTTCCGCTTTTTTGATCTTTGAAGAATCTGAACCGTTTGTGTCAAAATTCTCTGTAAGAGAAGCAAATTCTATTTTCTTCCAATCATCGTAAAAAAATAATACATAAAATATAATTAAATACGAAAAAAGAAAAATGTTTACAGGTTTTGAAATATCTTTCATTTTGGTTAGCCC
>JBGAJY010000285.1:0-5828 GCA_044224705.1 Saprospiraceae bacterium | reverse complement strand
GACCTTTCCGCAGACGTCCGCAGAATGCCTTACGTAAATTTTTCTGCGGACGTCTGCGGAAAGGTCTGCGAACGTCTGCGCGAAACATCTCCGCGAAACATCTCCGCGAAACAAACCCGTCGTTTACCCCCTTTTCCCCTTCCTTTCATCCAAAAATCTGTCGCCTTCCGGTCAATTCCTGTGACAGAAAATACAGCCCCCAAAAAGAGGCACTATTTTCGCAGTCAGTTCGCACCCGGACTGCAGCAATTCCCCCGCAATTTTTCAGACGCCAAAAACCATCCACCGTTTCCATCCGCAAACCTTGCGCCATGCGTACGTTTAGCCTGTTGTTGCTTCTGCTGTACCCGCTCCTGACGGGTAATCGCGCGGCATTCGTGCAGGCGCCGGCCTATTTGCATGGGATCGATGTGTCGCATTACCAGTTGTTTATCAATTGGGATGAAGTGCTGGCCAAGCAACCGCTGGAGTTCGCCTTCGTGAAGGCCACGGAAGGCCACGTGTATACCGACAGTCTTTTTTGCCGCAATTGGGATGCACTGGCCCGCCTGGGCATTCGCCGAGGCGCCTATCATTTTTTCCGCTCTTATGGCTGCGGAGCCGAGCAAGCCGAACATTTTCTGGAAACGGTCGACATGCAGCCCGGCGACCTGGCCCCGGTGCTCGATTTTGAAACGACCGATGGCATGCCCGTGGAAACCATGCTGGAAGAAGCGCGCATCTGGCTGCAAACCGTCGAATCGGCCTTGCACGTAAAGCCGATTATTTATACCAACCAGCATTTTTACGAAACCTACCTGTCCGGGCTATTTGACAACTACCCGCTCTGGGTGGCCCGTTATTCCACCGACCTGCCGACGCTGAGCAACGGCAAGGACTGGCATTTCTGGCAGTATTCCAACCAGGGCTGTCTCGACGGCATTTGTCAAAAAACCGATCTGAATATTTTCGCAGGCACACCGGCGATGCTGAATGCCCTGTGCTGGTTTCCGCAAACACCGGACAATCCGTCACCCGCCAAGGCCGTTGCGGCTCCCTGAGACAGAATTGACCCTGCTGTGGCGCAGCAGGCCTCGCTTCGCGCTATTTTTGCGCGAAGATTGTAACAGCCCGTTACCAGATCCACCCACGGCGTCTTCAAACGCATCATCATGTCACATTCCAACTTATTTGCAATGTCCCTCCGCTTCCCATCTCTTTTATTGTTTTTGCTTTTTTTTGCTCAACTCCGCGCCCAGCAAACCGTTATCTCTGAAAATAACCTCCGCCGCAACATCACCTACCTGGCTTCCGATTCGCTGAAAGGCAGGGGCACGGGCACGCCCGAAGAACGACTGGCGGCCCTTTTCATCGCCGATCAATTCGAAGCCGCCGGACTGGCGCCCAAAGGCGACAACGGAACCTGGTTTCACCACTTTGGCTTTCATAAAGCCGATCCGCATGGCAACATCGATAAAGGCAGCCCAACGGTGTACAGCCAAAACGTGGCAGCCTGGATCGACAACGGCGCCACGAACACCATCATCATCGGCGCGCACTACGACCACCTCGGCCTGGGTTACGACCACAACTCTCTGGAAGCCAATTCGGAAGGTAAAATTCACAACGGCGCCGACGACAACGCTTCCGGCACCTCCGGCGTGATCGAACTGGCCCGCTACTTTGCCAACAACGGCGTGCAGGAAAAACACAACTTCCTGTTCCTCTGCTTTTCCGGCGAAGAACTGGGCCTCGTAGGCTCCAAAAAATTCACCGAATTCCCTTCCATCGACCTTTCCTCAGTTAGCCTTATGATCAATCTCGACATGATCGGCCGTTTGAATACGGAGAAAAAACTGGTGATCGGCGGCGTGGGCACGGCGCCCGATTTCGTGCCTTTGTTCAACGAATTGAATCACAAAGACCTGGGCTTCAAACTCGACAGCGCCGGCATCGGGCCGAGCGACCACACGTCGTTTTACCTGAAAAACATCCCGGTCCTGTTTTTCTTTACCGGCCAGCACTCCGACTATCACAAGCCTTCGGACGACGCTGAAAAAGTCAATTTTGACGGCGAAAAACAAATCCTGGAACTGATCGTGCAAGTGGTAGACCGCCTCGACAAAACCCCGAAACTGACGTTTCAGGAAACAAAATCCAAAAAAGAAGATACGCCATCCTTCAAAGTAACGCTCGGCATCATGCCCGATTACACCTGGGAAGGCGAAGGCGTACACGTGGACGGCGTGACCGACGGCCGCCCCGCTTCAGTCGCCGGGATACTTAAAGGCGACATCATCACCGGACTGGGCGAGTATCCGATCAAAAACATCCAGGACTATATGAAAGCCCTGTCCAAATTCGCCAAAGGCAACAGCACCACCGTCCGGGTGCTGCGCGGCAAGGAAGAAAAAACCATGAACGTCACTTTTTAAACGCGCCTTGAACAAATTCAGGCCCGCAGCGTTGATAAACGACTTTCGACCATTCGACTGACAAACACCATCTTTCATCAATCATCTGTTTTAAAAGATGTATCCGATACAACTCACCACTCCGATGTCCCAGGACCTGACGAATCACGGCTTTAAAGCCCTGACCAGCCCTGCCGAAGTCGAAGAACTCTTTGAAAATCAAAAGGGTACCGCGCTGCTCGTCGTAAACAGCGTATGCGGCTGTGCGGCGGCAAATGCCCGCCCGGGCGCCAAAATGTCGCTGCAGGGCGCCAAGCAACCCGACAACCTTTACACGGTTTTCGCCGGCGTGGACGCCGAAGCCACGGCCAAGGCACGGGAATTCCTTCTGCCCTACCCGCCCTCGTCACCCAGCATCGCGTTGTTCAAGGACGGCCAGCTGGTGCATTTTCTCGAACGCCGCCACATCGAAGGCCGCTCGGCCGACATCATCGCGGAGAACCTGAAAATGGCCTACGAACAATATTGCTGATTGAAGGCAGCCAGAAATAAAAGCCGGTGCAACCTCGCGATGCACCGGCTTTTTTCATTTTGGAAAAAATGTCGCGGTTCTGTCGGCAGCTATGCATTCTTTTTCGTCCATTTACCGGACAATCAACCGCGCACCGAAGTATGAACCGCCTCATAGCCCGACTTGCCGGGCCTTTATTTTTTCTGATCATTTTGCTGCTGCCGGCTCCGGCGGGCATGAGCGAGCCCGCCAAATTTTGCGCCGCAATTACGGTGTGGATGGCCACGTGGTGGATCACGGAAGCCGTGCATACCTCCGTCACGGCTTTGTTGCCCCTGGCCCTGTTCCCGCTGACGGGCATTTTACCACTGAAATCCGTGGCGCCCGAATATGCCAACGAGATCATTTACCTGTTCCTGGGCGGCTTCATATTTGGAAAAGCCATCGAGCGCTGGAACCTGCACCGCCGCATTGCCTTGCGCATGGTGCATTGGCTGGGCAGCAAACCAGCCCAGACGCTTTTCGGCTTTATGGCGGCTACAGCGTTCATTTCCATGTGGATTTCCAACACTGCCACGGCTGTGATGATGACGCCCGTAGCGATTGCTGCGGCGGGCAAGACGCCTTCAAATTTTGCCAAATCTTTGTTGCTCGGTGTGGGCTACGCTTGTTCGATCGGAGGGCTCGGCACGCTGGTAGGTACTCCTACCAATGCCATTTTCGTCAGTTTTGTACGGCAAAAAATGGAGCAGGAAGTATCGTTCGGCCAGTGGTTTTTGGTCGGATTTCCTGTGATGCTGATCATGTTGCTGGCCTGCTGGCTCATGCTGCTTTGGCTTTTCCCCCTGAAAAAAAACAAGCAGGCGGATGAAGCCAGCGGCGAAAGCGTGACCCATGAGCTGGCTGCCCTCGGCCCGCTCAGCCCACCCGAAAAGCGATTGATGCTCATTTTCGGGATGGTCATTTTCGGCTGGATTTCCGGCTCGCTGGTCTGGTACCGCTGGTGGCCCAATTGCAACGACACCATCCTGATCATCGCAGGGGCAGTGATCCTGTTCCTGGTGCCCGCCAGAGGCGCCCAAGGCGAAACCCTGATGGACTGGCCGACCGCCGAACGCATCCCCTGGGGCATTATCGTGTTGTTCGGCGGCGGACTGGCGCTGGCCAAGGGCTTCGATCAAAGCGGGTTGGCCGGCTGGCTTGGCAGCTTGTTGGAGGGCCTCAACACACTGCCGCATATCCTTATAGTACTTGCCGTACTGGCACTCGTGGTGCTGCTCAGCGAGATCGCTTCCAACATTGCTACAGCGGCGATGATGATGCCTGTGCTGGCAGCATTGGCAACAGCCATTGGCATGCATCCATTCGGCCTGCTCATGAGCGCCACGCTGGCGGCATCGGTCGGATTTGGTCTGCCTGTAGCCACAGCGCCCAACACCATTGTGTTCGGCTCGGGGTTCCTGACGGTGCGCGATATGGCGAAGGCTGGTTTTTTACTGGATGTGGTGGCCATATTGATCATTTTGGCCGCGGCTTATTTCCTGATGCCCGTAGTTTGGGGTATTACGATTTAATGTACAAGCTGCTTTAAATCAGAACAGTAGTTCCAGAAGATACTTGTCTTTTATACGTGACGGGCAATTTGAAACTGGCTATATTGGCCGGCGAAGCAAGCTGTTGAAAATGTTAAAACGAACCCTTCTCTGGTGCTGTCTGGCCCTCGGCCTGGCGCTGCCTGGCCGCGCCCAAAACGGCTTTTTCCTTCCTCCCGGTCGCAAGCAGGTGGATATTCCGTTTGAATACAGCAACAACTTTATCATTCTGACACTCAATTTCAACGGCATCTTGCCTTTGAAATTCATTTTTGATACCGGCGCCGAACACACGGTGCTGACCAAACGGGAGATCAGCGATTTGCTACGGGTGCCTTACGAACGGGAATTCCGCATCACCGGCTCCGACCTGAAAACGCCGCTGATCGCATACCTCGCCCGCCATATCCGCTTCGAAATCCCGGAAAAACTGGTAGCCCCCAATGAAGATATCCTGGTGCTGCAGGAGGACTATTTTCGTTTTGAAGAATACGCCGGCATCGAAGTACACGGCATTCTGTCGGCCAATGCCTTTTCCAGATATGTCATAAAAATCAATTACCAGCGGCATGTGCTGACACTTTACGAACGCGAATCGTTTCACCTTCGCGATCGCGGATTCAAGAGTCTGCCGCTCGAAATGTACCGGAACAAACCCTACCTGAACACCGGACTGCAGGTGTTGCCCGACAGTGTAGCGCCCGTAAAATTGCTGCTGGATACCGGCGCCGGCATGACCCTGTTGCTGTTTACCGACACCCACCCCCTGGTGCATCCACCGGCCAACGCGGTGCCCAGCAATATCGGTATGGGGCTCGGAGGATATCTGGAGGGCTACGCCGGACGCGTATTCCGGCTGGATTTGGGAGAGTTTTCCGAGCAGAACATCGTTACTTTTTTCCAGTCCCTCGACTCGACACAGAATTACGAATACCTCAACAATCGAAACGGCCTGCTGGGCAACGGCCTATTGAGCCGGTTCCAGGTCGTGCTCGATTATCAGTCTCAGCTGGTGTGGCTGAAACCCACCAAAAGTTACCGGGCAATATTTGAATTTGACCGCAGCGGCCTCAGCATCATCGCTTCTGGGCCGAAGCTGGACGTATTCATCATCCAGAACATTTTGCCCAATTCGCCGGCAGCGGAGGCCGGCCTTCAAACGGGCGATCAAATCCTGCGGGTGGGGCGCTCCCCTGCCATTTTTTTGACCCTGCCCGACATACAACGGCGATTGCTCGGCAAGCCCGGGAAAAAGGTGCGCCTGGTAGTGCGGCGGGATGGAGAGAAAATAACGAAATACTTGATACTCAGGGATTTACTGTAGCGGCCACC
>JBGAJY010000284.1:0-5829 GCA_044224705.1 Saprospiraceae bacterium | reverse complement strand
CTCGTTCAACGCGGAGCTCCGGGTCCTGCAAATGATGGTATTCGGGTTGCGATTCGGCGAATATGCCGAAGCCAAAGCACAATTGCTGGCCCGAACGAAACCGGATATCCTGCAACAGGCCGAGATGGACAACCTGGAAGCGCTGGCGCTGAATCACCAGCAGAATTTACCCGGAGCCGTGCGCCACGTGATAGAAAGCCTGGGCCGGCTCGGTATCCGGCTTCCGCTCCAGCCCTCCGTACTTGAAATCATTTTATCCCTGATCCGTGTGCAAATCGCCATGCGCGGCCATTCTCTTTCGACCATCGAGCAATTGCCAGTAGCTACTGACCGGCTCACCCGGATCATCATTCAAATGATACAAAATACCGGCGCAGCATTTTTTCTGGCGGCGCCAAAATTGTTGCCGCTCATTACTTCCCTGCAAATTCGTTTGTCCCTGCGCAAAGGCTTGTCCGATACCTTGGGGCGGGTTTTTGCCGCCTATGGTTTTATCCTTTCAGCGTTCAACCGGCAATACCTACGCTCGCAGGAAATCATGCGCCTGGCAGAAAACCTCAATCAAAGGTTTCGGAATGTGACCGGAACGGTCACCACCCGGTTCATGCAAACGGCACTCACTTGCCAATGGCACCATCCGATGAGTGAGAATGCCGCCGTGCTCGCCGACAATTTTCGCAACAGCCGCGATGTGGGCGCAGTCGAAATCGCTTTTTACTCCCTCGGCACTTCCGGGCTTTTTAAATTGTACAGCGGAAGCCCATTAGTCCCCCTGTTGCCTGAATATCAAGCCTATCTGACCGCCTGCATCGACAAGAAACAAAGTCTGGTGGCCAATTATTTTCGGATGGCGATCCAGTTTGCCACCGATCTGTCGGGGAATGTTTTTCCCGAAAAACCGATGCAGGGCGACCATTTTTCGGCAGTGCTCATGGAGCCCAGTTTCAGGGAGCGCAGCGATTACACCAGCCTGGAAGTACTGGATTATTTGCAAAGCCTCGAACTGGCGATCCGTCAGGACGACAGTATTGTGCCGGCGCGCCTGGTCTTTATGGTTCAACACCTGCCCAATATTGGTCTCGGTTCTGTGAGCCTCGTGCTGTCCATAGCGGTCAACGCCTACCGGGCCTTGCGATGCGAGGGTTTACTCAACAAGGAAGAACGCCGCATGCTGACCACTTCCCGGCGGCACTTGAAAACCTGGGCCCAAACGGCTCCTTTCAATTTTGCGGCCTGGCACCACCTCGTTGAAGGTGTCGCCATGCAGCGCGCCGGCGATGCGCGTCAGGCACTTTTTCATATTGAACAGTCGATCCTTTGGTCCAACCGGTACCAGATTCGTTACCTCGAGGCTTTGGCCTGGGAAGAAAAAGCCGTGGTCATTCGCACCCTGATACCCAACGCCGATCCGCAAGCTGCTCTTGCTCAGGCCTATGCCGCCTACTACCATTGGGGAGCAAAGGCAAAATGCAGGCAACTCGAAAATAGCTATCCGGGCTTGCGCGCCACTTTGAAAAGCACGTCCTCCGCCAATGAAGTGGATTTGCTCAGTCTCATGCGCGCCTCCAACAGTATCGCCGGAGAAGTGCGCTGGGAAAGCCTTTTGGAAAAACTGGTCTCTATTCTGATCGAAAATGCAGGCGCGCAATTGGTCGAACTCCTGCTGCCCAAAGGGGAGCGCTGGTGGGTTGCTGCGCGGAAATCCGGCCAGTCCAATGTCGAATTCGCCCAGGTTCCAGTGAATGAAACCAACCATCCGATCTCCATCATCCGGGCGGTACGCCGCGGGCAACAGCCTGTGGTGCTGTCCAACGCTGCCCAGGATGCCACCTATGCCAACGACCGATATTTTCGCGAGCACGCCGTTCAGTCGTTGCTTTGCCTGCCGGTGGTCAAAAACCAGGATTTGGCGGCCATCATATACATGGAGAACAACCTCACGACCGGCGCCTTTACACATGAACGGCTTGGGTTGGTACAATTGCTGTCGGGACAAATCGCCATTTCACTCGAAAATGCCCAGTTGTACGACGACCTGGAGCACCGCGTGGTGGAACGGACCAGCCAGTTGCAGGAGGAAAAAGAGAAGTCGGACCGCCTGCTGCTCAATATCCTGCCTGCTTCGGTCGCCGAGGAACTCCGCAACACCGGCCGTACTACCGCCCGGTATTATCCCGAAGCCACCGTGCTGTTCATCGATTTCGTGGGGTTTACCTTCGTCGCCGAACGCATCAGTCCTGAAACGCTGGTGGAGCAGCTGGATTTGTATTTCGGCCATTTTGATTCGGTGATCGAAACGCATGGACTGGAAAAAATCAAAACCATTGGCGATGCGTACCTCGCCGTTGGCGGTGTGCCGGAGGGCAACAAAGCCACTACATTGTCTGTCGTACAGGCGGCATTGGACATCAGGAAGTTTATCAACCTGAAAAATGCGGACCGGGCCGAAGGCCCGCATCTTCAGGTGCGCATCGGAATTCACAACGGCCCGGTCGTAGCCGGCGTTGTGGGCTCTAAAAAGTTTCAGTTCGACGTTTGGGGGGATACGGTAAACACGGCCGCCCGCATGGAACAGTCTGCGGAACCCGGTACGATCAATATTTCTGAATCCACCTACCAGCGGATCAAAATGGCCTACCGCTGTACGCCCCGTGGGAAGATCAAAATGAAAAACAAGGGCAATATTGAGGCTTATTTTGTCGAAGAAGCCCTCGACACGGTTCGACGCTGAGGAAGGGTGCTGCTCAGCGGACGGATTGCGTCGCCCGGAGAATTACCAGCGCCAGCACGATTGTTTCTTCCTCCTGTGTCAATTCGCGCAGCAGCACCAGCGCCCGTGGCATCGGGCTGTCGGCCCCGGAGGGGTTGGTCAGGGTTGCGGCCGGTTTGTCGCCCACGTTCAGCAGCGTTTGTTCTGCATCGGCAGTAGCGAGGTCCATCTGAGCCAGCATGCGGCTGGTCTTTCCGGCGGCGAGCAAGGCGCCTTTCACGAGTACGCCGAGTGGTTGGCGGTTCACCCAGATCTCCGTTTCCTTTTCTTTTAAACGAAAAACGAACTCGCGGTCGCTGCAGCGGGCCATCAGCAACTTGCCTTTGCCGGCGTTTTCCAACACGTAGGCAAGCACCGGCTCCTGATAAATACTGGTAAAGACGCCGCCGGCCAGCCGCCCGAACCAGCCCGGTTTTTGCACCTGAACACGGTTCAGGGACAACAAGCGAAGCATTTCAGCATCCCAGGGCACCAGCCCGGTCGTGAATTTTTGCAGGGCGTCGCGCAGGCGCTGGACGCGGTTGTTCCAGGCTTTGGTGCCTGGTCCCGACATGTTTTCGTCGATCAGGTTGCCGATGAGTTCGAATACGCTGCCGATGGAGATGGCGGAAAGAAGTGTGAAAAAGGGAAACATGTGCATACCGGTAGACCAATCTTTTGCTTGGCGGGCCGAACCTTGGCGCCTGTCAAAGGACGGACGCAGCGGGCGCAAAAATAAGGTACTTAGGTCCGGCAGACCTGAATGGCAACGCAGTTCGTAACTAAATTTTCACAAAACGCCCCGGTTGCGCTCTAAACCGAGCTGAGTGATAAGCCATTTTTTCTCCGCCAGCGCAGCCGTCATTTCCACCTCCAGACGAAGCGCCGAACGGGCCTTTTCGTCTTTGGCGTCCGTTCGCAGCATTTTTTTCACGATGCGGAGGAGGTTGGAATAGTTATCCCGCTGATAACCGATGTTTTTCAGGCGGCGCAAATAAACCTGAAAACTGTCGAAATGGAACGGGCGTCGAGGTTGGTGAGCGGGTCGTCGAATTCGCGTTCGCGCAGCAGGGTCATGGTCTGGTCGTAGTCGGATTGCCAGAAATGCCACACGGCGAGGTTATAACAATAAGCGCTGTGCCGCTCGCGCTGGGGCAGGTATTGCCGATAGTCCTCAATGAAGGTGCGTACCCACTCGAATTCACGCAGGTTGAGGCCAGCCGTGACGGCATTTTTGTAGGTAAACCTCGACAGTTGGCCATGTTCGAACAGTGCCCGGTTTTCCAGCCCTGAACGGTACAACTCGAACGCAGTGAGCATGAATTCCCGTTGTCCTCCGTTGATCTTCCGAATACAAAAATTGAGCGCCAGCAGGTACAGGTCGCGGCGTTCGTTGCTGCGAAAGCGTTGCCACTGTGTTTCGAGCAGACTTTTGGCCGTAAAAAAAGCCTGCTCGCGACTCAGATCGCTGAGGGCTTCCAGCAGGTTTTCATACACTACGATCGTGTCGAGTTCCGGGGCGGCTTCCGGGGCAGATGCCGCCTCGCGCGCCACGGCCCGCGCGGCCACGGCGCCGCATTCGTAGCGGAGGCGGTTGAGGCGGTGGGCGGTTTCGGCGGCCCTGGCCAGCTCGGCAAGCGGCAAGCCGGCTGCACGGCGCTGTACGGAGGCGTGTTCGAAATGCTCGCGCCGCAGCAGATGGAGCTGGTAATAATAATGCTCGTCGCGATAGGGCTCCGCGTCGAGGGCCGCGAGCGTCTGGCGCCATTCTTTTTCAAATTCGGCGTCGAGGCCCAGCTTGCGCAGGGCGCGGCTGCGCAGGAGCCCGACGGCTGCGGCATCCGATTGCCATTCGCGCCACGCCAGGTAATCGCGCAGGGCCGAAGCGAGCCACGACATCAGGTGGTTCATGCGGTGTTCGTCGTAGGGCTCACCGGGGTAGCAGGCGGCGAAAGCGGCGGGCTTCGTCAGCGCATCCGGCTTGCCCGACAAGCCCACGGCCAGGTAGTCGAACAAGGCCGTCACGTCGGCGCGCAGGTTGTGCAGGGGCGAGGCGAGCCATTTGCGGGCTTCACGGCGCTCGCGGAGTTCGAGTTTTTCGAGCAAGCGCATCAGGGTGGAGGAGCGCATGGGCAGGGCAGAAAACGCCGTTCAGGCGACAATTTTTGAGAAGTCTCAAAGGTAAATCTGAATGATCATTATTGATAAATTTTATTTTAAATAATTGATTATCAATTTTATAGAATAAAAAATATTTTTAGAACAAGTGAATTTTGTATTTGCCGGGCCATGTAGAAGCCCTCACTTTTGGCCCTGTCACGGGATGGAAACGCTATCCCGGGTGTCGCAAATCATGAATCTTTTCCTCATCTTCTTGTCCCATGCGCATATCATTACTCTGCCTGGCCGGGTTGCTTTCAGCCGTCCTGTCCGATGCCCAGAGCAACTTTTACATTCGGTTTCCCGATGATGTAGCCTTTTTTTCACCCGTCTCGGCGGCAAGTAATTCCCCCGAAATCCTGGTTATAAGCGGAGCGGAGCCGGTCGTCAGCTATGAAGACTTTCTGTACACGGTAATACCGTATACCTGCTACAAGGTGGAGCGCACCTGGTTGATCCGGAGTGCATCCGCCGACCCCAATGCGCCTTGTACGGAAGTTTACAACACCAACCCTTATCCTTCCTATACCAATCTGGTAAACATGCCGGGCCCGGTGGTTTCACCTTCAGGTACCGCACCGCCCTGGACGCCAACGGTGTTTGTCCCCCATCCTCTCGACACCATCTATTTCAGTAATTTTTGGTCGGATTCGGCAACTTGTTACCGGTACATCCAGCAGATCTTTTATTCGGATATGGAAAAACCGCTTATCCTGAACTGCTACCAGTACTGCCCGATCGTTTTTGATGAATCGCCGAACGACCCCCTGCTTTGGAATGCGCCCGCCTGGTCGGACCCAGGTACCGGCAGCCACGACCTCGCCGAAGCGCCCATGCAGTGGCAGATCATGGCCACGGATTCCTTTTACGGCTCCAGCCTCAAAATTCAATTTCAGTTGTTTCTCGACCTCGACGAGGAC
>JBGAJY010000283.1:0-5870 GCA_044224705.1 Saprospiraceae bacterium | reverse complement strand
GATTATGGAGGCCGATATTGGCGCTGTAGCCAATTATGCCCCCATATCTGCTGCCTTTGATCCGGTTGATATCCTGGCCAAAAGATGAGTTTTGAGCATGGTTGAAATAAATCGCCGCCAGGCTGACCGTGACATTGTCCGTAACACTGTTGTAAGGCAGGTAAGGCTCGGCGACGCGGTACTCGAAATCGTTGTCCGCAAAATTTAAGGGGTCCAATCCGACCATAAACACCTGCGGAAAAGTGGTTCCGCCGGGTGCAGGGGCTACATAAAGCCCCACATAATTATTCACCAACTCATTTCCAATCAATCTGATATAGGAATAGTCTCTGGCCCAAATGGCATATTCGGCGTCGCGAATACTGCTTTCCGACATATCAAGTATGCCGCCCGTAACGTCGAAGGTTCCTGGATCGTCTTCTTCGAGGATAATGCCGGTCCACATTTTGGCGCAGCCGTGCAGGTTACAACCGCTCGCGATCCTCAATCTGTTTCCTGCCTGCACGCGAATGGATGAACCCGGCTGCATGATGATCTCGACACCTGTGAGGGTGTAGTCTTCGGTAATTTCAAGGTTGCCGTCTACCGATAAACAGGGTCCTGAAAATTCGTCGGGCGGAAGTGCTCCATGAGAAATCAGGTCGCTGAGGGAAATATGCGCCCCGGAAAAGTCGTACGCAGGGTCGGGGCAGCCGCAAGACTGGGCATCAAGCCTACCCGACATCATGACAAAAAGGATTAAAACGATCAGGCTTTTCCTGATTTTCAATGAAAACTGTGGGGGGGGGGAGTTCTTCTTCATAATGACATTAGTTGATCTCTGCGTTTTGACTGTGTTCTACAAATAGGCTGTATTTGCCGTGCCAACCAGCTTTGTGTTCAAATTATTCACTAAAAATTAAAGATATTTGCCCCGCTACTACCCCTGCCACTTCTTTCCTAATCCCCTCCGTTTTCCCGGTTTTCCCTGCCATAGTCTCGCATTTTTAACGCTTTGTTAATCGCGCCGCCGGGCAAAAGAAAGTCCGCGCGCCGCCGTTTCTCTGGCCGGACAAAACCCACCGACCCTTCCAATATGATCAAACGCCCGTACGCTACCCGGCGCCCTGCCTCTCCGTTTGCCTCCCTCCTTTTGCCCTTTGCCTTCCCGATAAAAATCGGGATGTCGCTGCGCTCCATTTACCCCTTGCTTTTTGCCCTTTGCTTTTTGCCCTTTTTCGCCCAAGCCCAAGCCGTCGAAGACTGCGCCAACGGCATGGACGACGACGGCGACGGCCTGATCGACTGCTACGATCCGGACTGCACCTGCCAGGGCCCCTGCGCCGATTTTTACTACACCACCTGCAACGCCGACTGCTACTACGTTCCGCCCTGCGGGCAAATCACGCTCGGCGTGCAATGGACCGCCCAGGTCGAAACCGGCACCTACTCGCCCATGGTCGCCGGCGATATGGACAAAGACGGCGTGCCTGAAATCGTGACCTACCACGTCGAAGGCACCGAAATGTATATCGTGGACGGCGCTACGGGCGCCACCAAAGCCACGATCATCAGTCCCACCGTCCTGCCCGGCGGCACCTGTCCGGCCCTGGCCGACCTCGACAACGACGGTTTCGGAGAATTCGTGATCGTGGGCAACGACCGGTTTATCCGCTGTTATTCGCATACCGGAGCGCTGAAATGGACGAGCCCCGGCATCGTCGGGTACGACCAGCGCTACCGTTTCGCGGTGCCGAACATCGCCGATTTTGACCACGACGGCAACCCGGAGATCAACATCGGCAACCAGGTGTTCAGCGGCCAAACCGGCGCTTTGCTGGCCGAAGGCGGCCCTGGCGTATCGGCCGGCGAACACCCGGCTCGTGTGGCCAACGGCTTCTCTTTTTGCTCGCCCGTGGCCATCGACGCCCTGCCCGACAACTTTTGCCCCGACTGCGACGGCCTCGAAATCGTGGCCGGCAACCAGGTGCTCTCGGTCGATCTCGTGGCAGGCACGGTGACGCCCCGCGTGACCGCCGCGGCCCCCTACACCGACGGCTTCACCAGCGTAGCCGATTTCGACGGCGACGGCGACCTCGACGCCATTGTCCAGGGCAAACGCGGCCTGGCCAACACCGTGTACGTCTGGGACATCCAGACGCCGACCATCCTGCGCTCCTTCCAATTGCTCAACAACTGGGTGGAAGGCGCCTCCCGCGTCAACGTGGCCGACCTCAACGGCGACGGCAAACTCGAAATCAGCTTCGTGGGCTACCCGCGCCTTTACGCGCTCCGCAACGACTTCACCGTCATGTGGATCCGCCAGACCAACGACCTCTCCTCGATCACCTGTTCCAGCGTGTTCGACTTCTGCGGCGACGGCTCGGCCGACGTGATCTATCGCGGCATGACCTTCCTGCAAGTGCTGGAGGGCTCCACCGGCCAAATCAAATACCAGGACGATTGCCTCTCCGAAACCCACATCGAGAACCCTCTGGTGCTCGACGTGGACGCCGACGGACAAACCGAAATCGTGATTCAATGCGGCGGCCGACCTATGGAATGGGTTTGCCGCCCTATTCGGGCACTATTGTGGCCTACGAAGCGGTCGGCTCGCCGGGCATCGCTTCGCGAAAAGTATGGAACCAGCACGCCTATTTTAACACGAACATCAACGACGACCTGAGCGTGCCGCGCTACCAGCAGAACCCGCACATCATCGGGGACAGCCTGCGGATGAACTCGTTCCTGAACCAGTATTTCAACCCGACTTTCCCCTCCTCACAGAGGGCGACGTTTCAGAACGTCGTGGTGTGTAGACACTTTAACCGACGTTTCCCTGTCGCTTTGCAACACGGGCGACAACGTTTTGCCGCCCCAAACGCCCGTTTCCGCTTACCTCGGCAACCCGACGACCACAGCGACCTGGAGGGTGCCCTGTCAGTTGGCCGATCTGAAACCTGACTGCTGCTGCAATTTCACGATCCGCATCCCGCGCATCGCCAACGACTCGGTGTTCCTGGTGCTGAACGACGACCATTCGCAGGCCATGCTCACAACCTGACGGCCGATTTTCCGGTCACTGCCATTGGCGAATGCGGATTTACCAACAACATCATCGCGTTCGAATACGCCTATAATCCTTCGACGCTGAGCCTCGGTGTGGACACGCTGATCAGCGACAATTCCACGCTGGCCCTGAATGCCGCCGGGCAGGATTTTGTCAGCTGGCAATGGCAGGACGGATCGGTCGATACCTCTTTTGTGGCGCCCGACGCCGGCGTTTTCGCCGTCGCCGTGACCGACATCTGCGGCATTGTCCAAAACGACACCATCCTGGTGGGCATCGACAGCAACACGGTGGTGCAGATCGGCGCAGACCGCGTGATCTGTCAGGGCGAAACGGTGACCCTGTCCGAAAGCGGCTTCGATTTTTACGACTGGACGCCCGCCAACGCGGTGGATTGTCCCACCTGCCCCGACGTGTCGGCGGCTGTGCCGGCTTCGGGAAATATCGCCCTGCACGCCAGTTTTGCCAACGGCGATGCCAGAGTTTCGATACGCTGTACCTGACGCAGGAAACGACGTTCAATTACGCCATCGACACGACCATTTGCTACGGCCGAACGGTGGTCTGGAACGGCCAGAACATCGAGCCCGATTCGAGCAAAACCTTTTTCCTGCAAACCCTGCAAGGCTGCGACTCCACGGTGCTGGTGCGGGTGCACGGCACTCCCGTGGGCACCTTCCAGATACAGGTCGATACGGCGGTTTGCCTCGGCACGACCCTGTCATACAACGGTTTCAACCTGCTGCCGGGCGACCAGAAGACCTTTTTCTTGTCTGCCATAACGGCTGTGATTCAACGGTTTTGGTCAATGTTTTGCCCAAAGACACCTTCGCCACGGCCCAAAACCTGACGATCTGCAACGGCGAATCGGCCCTGATTTTCGGGCAGCAGCAAAGCACTTCGGGCACCTACCGGATGACTTTCCCGGCGGTCAACGGCTGCGATTCCACCCACACCGTGCAACTCAACGTACTGCCGCCGCTGTTCCTCACCCTCGACGACACGCCCACCTGCGGCGGCGAAACCGAGGGCATCGTGGCTGATCACCGGCAACGGCACTCCGCCACGAACACCTCTGGAACGTGCCCGGGAGACCGACGGCATCGATCCACTGCCGGCAATTCGGTGACGCTGACCGATCTGGCGGATTACTTTAAAACGGCTTCGGCGCAGGTAGTGTCCTATCGCCTATCGTGTTCGACGTGGCGACCGATTCGGTGCGCTGCTACGGCGAAAGCAACGGCGCCATTCTCGTGACTTCGCCCGACAGCACGCTGCTGTTCTGGTCGACCGGCACCCGGGTTCAATGGCTGCCGGCACCTTTGGCGGTCTTGAAGCGGGCGCCTACGATTTGCAGGCCGAGGACATCTACGGTTGCCTGGAATTGCAGACGGTGATCGTGCCCGGTCCGCCCGAGCTGATCCTGCAATTGCCCGGCGATACCACGCTGCAATTGGGCGAAACGCTGTCGATCGACATTTTTACCAACAGCAGCGATTCGCTCACTTTCTCCTGGAGCACCACGGATTATCTCAGTTGCGCCACCTGCCCCAATCCGCTGGCTTCGCCGCTGACCACGATCCGCTACGCGCTCACCATCACCGATCCGAACGGCTGCAAAGCCTCGGACGAGATGTTGCTGGAAGTGCGGCGCGTGGTCGGCGTCTTCATGCCGAACGCCATCGTACCAACCTCCGACATCGATCTGAACGCCCGTTTCGAGCCGAATTTTGGTCCGGCGATACAACGCGTGACCTCGCTGCAAATCTTCGACCGCTGGGGCGCCTTGATCCACGAGGCCAAAAACGCAGCACCCGGCGACGCCAGCCTGATCTGGGACGGCCGTAGCGACGGGCATTACGTGATGCCGGGTGTGTACATCTGGGCGATCGAACTGGAACTGGTGGACGGAACGACGGAGAAATTCAGGGGGGATGTGACGGTGGTTCGGTAATGAATGCCGGCGAAACGAAAAGCCCTGTGCCGGAGACCGGTATGGGGCTTTTATATTCAGGCTGAATAACTTTCGGTACTTTTGTTAAAAATACACCCGCTATGACCGCTGCTGAAATAGCCCAATACATTTCCTCCGACCCGGCCGTGCTTTACGGCAAACCGGCCATTCGCGGCACGCGGATCGGTGTGGACCTGATCCTGGAAAAATTGTCGGCAGGTATTACGATTCCACAATTGCTGGAAGCGTATCCACATTTGTCGGAAGTACAGATTCTGGCCTGTTTGGCCTTTGCGGCGGAAAAAATCAAAAATGAGGTCGTGTTAAATGTGGCGGCATGAGTTGGCCTCTTGTTGCAGATGAAAGCGTGGATGTCGCCATTATTGCCGCACTGCGCGTGGCGGGCTACACGCTCCGTGCCATTGTTGAGGAGCACGCCGGCTGGTCCGATGACCAGGTTGTAAGTTATGCCTTCGAAGAAAATTCCTATCTGATTACGGAAGACAAGGATTTCGGTGAATTGACTTACCGCTTGAAAAAGCCCAATCACGGTATTTTATTGCTTCGCCTGCCACACTTGCTTGGACCTGCCAAAGCAGCTTTGGTCTTGGACGTATTCGAACGGTTTGCACCCAGGTTGGCCAATGCTTTCAGCGTGCTGGATGCCGCCGGGCTGCGAATCAAACCTTATCAGTAAACTTCCATCTTTCACATTTTCAATATTCCATCATGTCCGAGCTGGCTCTTAAACTGATCCGCGAAAACATTGAAAAACACCGCCAGGGAGAAGATGCCCGCTTTCTCGACTTGGGGAATTGTGGGATGACCGAGGTGCCGGAGGAGATTGGAGAGTGTGTGTGGGTGGAG
>JBGAJY010000282.1:0-5952 GCA_044224705.1 Saprospiraceae bacterium | reverse complement strand
TCTGCACGGCACACAGCGATCAATGCGCGTGCATACGCTGCGCGTCAGGCGGCGGGCACCTGGGCCACGAAGAAGCGTTCGCCCCATTTTTTTTGTTCAAAAACGACGCTCAGGGTGTGGCCGTGCCGGGCGGCGATGCTTTGAATATTGTCCCATTCGCAATCCTCGGAAAGAATGAGCCAAGTGATGGTTTGCGGGTGAACGACTATTTCAATCTGTCTGAAAAACCGCTCGAAATAGTCCAGGTTTTCACCGGCAAAAAATGCCAGTTCGGCGAGCCCCCGGGGCGAGCGGGGGTAATACGGCGGATTGACGAGCACCAGGTCAAACCTGCGGCCGGCCGGCAGGGCAGCAAACAGGTCGCTCTCCAGCACTTCGAGGGCGAGGTCGTTGGCTGCGGCGTTGCGGCGGGCCGTAGTCGCGGCTTGCGGGTTCAGGTCGAGGGCGGTGACCTGGGCGCCTTTTTTGGCGGCAAACAAGGCCAGCAAGCCGCTGCCCGTACCCACGTCGAGCACGCTTTTTTCCTGAAAATCAATTTGTTGTAAAAAACGAAGAAAGATCGGCGTACTGAAATAAATCCCCGGATGGAATACGCCGGGAGGGATCCTGAGGCGCAAGCCGGCGATAGAATACCGGCGTTCCTGCCGCACGTAGCGGAGCGCCCAATGGCGATAAAAAGGCAACCAGAAACGTCTGAAAAACCAGCGCATCGTTCAAATACCCGTATTGATCCGAAGATAAAACCCGCCTTCACCGAGGTGGTTCCAGGTCCATTCGAAGCGGGCGGTTTTGTTGTAATAGGCCACGATGTCGAGCCCGAAGCCGTAGCCGTAGAGTATTCGGTTGCTCAGCGGATTGAAAGCGGCGTAATAGGGGTCGTTGGCGTAGCCGGTATCGGCGTTGAGGGCCAGGAACAATTTGAGCGGCAGGCGGCGGAATGCCTTGACAGGCATGTGGCGCCCGAAATTGAAATCAAAGTTGAAAAACATCCAGTGCCACGAAGTACGCAACATGGCATAATCGAGGCCGTCGGCCACGTAGTATTCGTAGCCGCGGATGTAGTCGCCGCCGTAGCCGAGGGCCTGGTTGTTGAAATAAGGCGGTTTTTTGTGCGGCAGGCTGACACGGACCTTGCCGATGGCTTCAAAACTGATTTTTTTAGTCAAGGGGAAATACCGGCCGTATTCGGTTTTGAGGCGCACCAGGTGCAGGTCGTCGGAGGGCAGGAGGCCGTTGATCCGCAATTCGGCGTAGGCATACCACCCTTTGGTAGGGTAGGGGCGCATGTCGCGCCGGTCGTGTTCCAGGGTATAAATCAGGCTGGAATGCTTTTGGTGTGTGCGGCCATTGCCAAAAAAATCGGGATTGAGTTCGGCGGCGACGGTGTCGGCCACGCGGTTGTCGTGGTATTCGAGGGTAAAATTTTGCGTCGTGAGCAAGCGTGGCCGCCAGGTGAAGCCCAGCCAGGCGCTGGTTCGGCGGATGTTCCAGACTTCGGCGTCGGTTTGGAATACGAGTTTGTTGCCGGAGGTCGTTACCGCCACTTCGTGCGAGCGGGTGTAGGAGATGCCGGAGTTCAGTCCGACCGTTTGCCGGCGGTTGATCCCGGCGACGCGGTAATTGATCTCGTAGCGGTTGGAATAGCCGAACTGTGCATTGATTTTCAGGGCGTCGGCACGGCCCGTAAAGTTGAGTTGGGTAAAATCGACGCCGTAATTGACACGGCGCAGCGAACGGTGGAACTCGTGCCACCAGACGTTGAAATTGCGGTCGGCCAGGCTGAAAATGGGCACCGGGTAGAGGTACCAGCTTTCGGTCAGTTCGATGTGCAGCGAGAGGTGGTTGCCCTCCCGCCATTGGCGCACGTTGATCCTGGCGCGGTTGAAAATGCCGAGGTTCATCAGGCGAAGGGCATTCCGGTCGAGTGTGGCGCCGAGGGATTCGAGCGAAAGGGAATCGCCGATCTGAAAATCTAACTCACGCAAAATCAGGGCGTCGCGCGTTTTGCGGTTGCCTTCGATGCTGATAGAATCAATAAAAACCTGGGAAAAAGTGGAGTCGGTCGTTTGCCCGGCGGCCTTCCCGGAAACAGCACACAGCAGGAGTATTACTCCTAATCCTTTCATTATCAAGCCCATATCAAGGTGTCTCAGGTGGCGGTTCATTTTCCCGGCGAGTGTTAAACAAGTTTTTTCCTTCCGGGAAACGCGGGCCGATTTCCACAGGTTGGAGCGGCCGGGCCCGACCGCATCGTCCACAAAAGTAGCCTCAAAACGCTCAAAAACCGGGCGAATTGCACGTTTTCTGTATTTACACTTTACCTTTGGTCAAAATATTGCACCTCCCCGCATGGATGCTTTAGTGCAGGACCCGCTTTTTTACTGGCTCGCATGGGCCATCGCTACCCTGATCGGACTGGTCGTCGGTTGGTCGCTGCGCGCCGCATTGTACGAAAAGCCCATCCTCGAAGCATACGAACGCAGCGAGCAGGACCGCAACGCGCTGGCCCGCCTGTACAGCCAGGTTCGCGATCAGCACGACCTGAAAGAAGCCGATCTCAAACGCATGTCGCTCGAACTGGGCCAACTGCGGCAACAACTCTCCGCTTTCGAGATCGAACGCGCCACCTGGTCGTCCTCGGCGCAGGCCGAAGCGGCCAAACTTGCCAAAGCACAGGCCGAAGCCGCTTTTTACGCCGAAAAAATCAGTTTTCTCGAAGAAAACCTCGGCATCCTGCGCAAACGAAACGCCGAACACGGCGACGAAATCGCCCGCCTTCACGAAGAACTCAACGCCTGGAAAGTGCTGCACCGCGACTTCAATGGCATGCTGCGCCAGGTGCGCACCCTCGAAGAAACCACCGCCGCCCTCGAAACGGAGCGCACCCAACTCCAGCAACAACTCGACGCCGCCCGCATCGAAATCGAAAACCTGCAACTCGAAGTGCTGCGCAAACGCAGTTACCACGACTTTTCCGAAAAAGCCAATACGGCCGCGCCCAGCAGCCGCAATATCCTCGTCGGCCCGGCACAGCCCGCCAATGCGCCCGACCACGCCGACGACCTGAAAATCATCAACGGCATTATGCCTTTCGCCGAACAGCAACTTTACGCGCTCGGCATTTACACTTTTGCGCAAATCAGCCAGTGGGACGACGCCACGGTCACCGCAGTAGCCGAAGCGCTGGGGCTCTCGCCCCGCCAGATCCTCGAAGAAGACTGGGTGGGTCAGGCACGCCACCTGCTGGCCGGGCCGCCGAAGGTGCAATCCTGATATCGAGGAAATCGAGCCCTGATTTTTTAACACGGAGGCACGGAGAAACGGAGGTTTTTTTCGTAAAATCCCTCCGTTTCTCCGTGCCTCCGTGTTAAAATCCCTTCCCTCTTGTTTTTTCCAACAACAACGCGTAGCCCATCCGGTAAAACCCGGGCACCTGTGCGAACGCCCGCCACCAGCGCACCCCGAAGTCGCGCGCCAGCAGTCGTTGCAGGAAAATAAAACTGATGGAATAACCCGTGAGCGTGGCCAGCGCCGCCCCGACGAGGCCAAACTGGCGGACAAAAACGTAGCTCAGCACAAAATTCAGCACAGCCGTCAGCAGCGTGTAAGCAAAATTGGTGGCCGGCCGTCCCGTCGCGTCGAGCACGGTGCCAAACTGCACGGCGAACGGCAAAAACAAGCCGAAAAACGCCGTGAGGCGCAGCACATAGGCCGATTCGAGGTAGGCCGGGCCCGCAAACAGCCACACGACGGGTTCCGCAAAAATTACTACGAGGATGATAAACGGCAGAATCAACGCCAGAATCGCGCCCACGCTGCGTTCGTACAGCCGCCGGATGCCATCGGGGCCTTCCTCCTCCATGCGCCGCGCGCCTTGCGGGAACACGACCGCCGCAATGCTGAACGACGGCGTTTCGACCAGTTGGGTGATTTTGCCGGCCGCGTCGTACACCGCGAAAGCCGCCGGACCGAGCACGTTGCCGAGGGTGAGCTTGTCGATGTTTTTATACAACATCGTGCTCAGGTTGGTGCCCAGCACGTATTTGCCGTAGGCGGTCAGTTTTTTAAGCCATTGAAAATCAATACGCACGGTATGGAGCAGGAACGGCCGTGCATAGCGCCATGATGCCGCGGCGCCCAGTGCGGCCCCTGCGAGCATGGACAGGGCCATTTCGGTTAAAACGAGCGTCCGGCCCGTCAGCCACGAAAAAAGGATCCAGGCGAACAGCGTGCCGCGAAAGAAAAAGGTGCTCCAGAAAATACCGCGGAACTCGAAATTGGCCTGTTGCACGAAATTGCAATGGTAAAAGCCAGCCATCACCACGTTGGTTGCGAAATAGACGGGTAAAACGGCCAGGATCTGCGGCGACTGGTAGGTCGTCGCCAGCCAGTGCATACCCCCCCAGAGCAGTAAATTGGATACAAGCGAGAATGCCAGACTGAGCGCCAGGGCCGCGGTACTGATCGCGGCATATTCGCCGGGCTGGGAGCGGCAGATGGCCAAATGACGCACCAAACCGTTCTGTATCAGCCCACTACGACCCATTTCCAGAAAATAAGTGATCAGGAGAAATACCCCCCAGGCGGCAAAATCGGCTTTGCTGAGCGCCCGCAGCAGGATCATGGCCGTGCCGAGGGCAAACACCAGCCCCGAGCCTTTTTCCAAAAGCGTCAGCAGGCCGGAGCGCAGCCAGTAGCCGTGATCGGGAGGGGGGTGGTGTAGATCGGTCATTGTAGGATGGATAAGTTGCAACTGCAACTGCCACTTCTAAAAACGTGCCGGAAAAAGGCGGGTCAAATTTCACATGTGGTCGGCGAAAGTGTCGGGGCTCTGTCTACATTTGTCAAAACGAAAAACAGCGTCCCGACAGTCCCCCCGTCTCATGCGCCTGGAAAAAAGATTTTTGCGTTTCTGCCTGCCTGGCGTGGTTGCCGGTGTGCTGCTTTCGGCAGGAAGCTGCGAATTGATTTTTCCGCCGCATTCCGACCCGCCGCCGGAGATTATAGTGGTGGACACGACCACCACCGCGGTCCGGAAGGCGCCCCGTTCGCCCCGTAAGGTAAAAAATTCCGTGCTCGTACTGGCCCAGCCCGATACGTTGCCCCTGGTCCCTTTTGACATCGGGATGTACGTGGCCCTGGAACAGCAATACGAATACCTCAAACGGCCCGACGTGCCGCGTTTCCCGGTCACGGGCATCAGTAAAAAGGAAATGCAGCAAACCCTGGAATTGCTCCAGGCCATCCAGTTCCTGCCTCCGTTCATGCTGCCCGAACACTTCGATTTTTACCGGGTCAATACCGACCTGAAAAGCGACCGGGTGCGTGTAACGGGCTATTACACCCCGGTTGTGAAGGCCAGCCGGACCCGCGGCGGACCCTACCAGTTTCCCCTGCTGCGCAAACCCAAAGACGGCGCCATGCCATCGGCCGGGGCCATCGAAGCAGGCGCCTTGGACAACAGCGGCCTGGCACTGGCCTGGCTCAGCAGCCGAAAAGCCGTTCGAAACGCCCAGTTGCAGGGCTCCTGCATGATCGAATTCCCCGACGGCACCCGCGACTACCTCGGCTATGGCGGCAAGGCGGAAGGCGCGGGCCGCTCGTATGTTTTTTTTCAGGAAATCGATGAAACGCAGGTGCTGGGCGCGGGTTTTTTTCCGCTCACGGCCGGGTATTCCATCGCTGTCGACACGCGCTTTATCCCCCTCGGCGCTACCCTGCTGGCCGAACTGCCCGACCTCGACCGGGCCGGCCACCTCAAAGGCTACACTTATCGCTACGTATTCGCCCAGGACCGCGGCGGCGCCATTCTGACCACCAAACGCATCGATTTGTACTGCGGCATCGGGGAGCCGGCGCTGGCGGCAGCGCGCAAGATCAACCAGTTCGGGCGGCTGTGGATGATTTTGCCAAAGCGGTAGTAGTGAACCAACTTAGTATCTGAACCTTGCG
>JBGAJY010000023.1:0-41416 GCA_044224705.1 Saprospiraceae bacterium | reverse complement strand
CGAGGTCTTCGAAGACCTCGGAGGTTTGCCCCACGCCGCCCTCCGAAGCCCTGGAACACGCCACGCTGTCCCTCGACAAAATGATCCGGGGCGGCATTTACGACCAGCTGGGCGGCGGTTTTGCGCGATACTCGACTGATCGCGAATGGCTGGCCCCCCACTTTGAAAAAATGCTGTACGACAACGCCCTGCTCGTGACCGTGCTGGCCGAGGCGTTCAAATTGACTAAAAAAGAACTGTACCGCGAGGCCATCGAAGAGACCCTCGAATACATCCGGCGCGACATGACACACCCCGAAGGCGGTTTTTATTCGGCCGAAGACGCCGATTCGGAAGGCCGGGAGGGCAAGTTTTACGTGTGGGAAAAGGCGGAGATCGATCAGATTTTGGGGGAGGATGCGGAATTGTTCTGCGATTTTTACGACGTGACGGAGGGCGGCAACTGGGAGCACGTCAACATACTCCGGCGCCTGAACAGTTTTGAAACCTTCGCCAATTTGCGCGATCTCGATGTGGCGGATTTGAAAAAACGCCTGCGCCGATCCCGCGAAAAACTGCTCGCCGTGCGCTCCCAACGCATCCGTCCGGGGCTCGACGACAAAATTTTAATCGGATGGAACGCCTTGATGTGCACGGCTTATGCCGCCGCATTCACCGCTCTTGGGCACGAAGAATACCGCCAAACGGCCCTGCGCAACCTCGATTTTCTTCTTGAAAAATTCACGCCGGCCACTGGCGAAGGCCTGTTCCACACCTGGAAAAACGGCCAGGCGCAGTACGAAGCCTTCCTCGACGACTACGCTTTCCTTATCGCCGCCCTCATCGATGTGTACCAAATCAGCTTCGATGCAAAGTATTTGACCCTCGCTGGAAAATACACGGAGCAGGTAATGAGTTATTTCAGGGATTCCGCGTCGCCGATGTTCTTTTATACGGGAGAAAAGCAGACCGACATCGTGCTGCGCAAAAAAGACCTGTACGACAACGCCACGCCCTCGGGCAACAGCACCATGGCGCACAACCTGCAACGCCTCGGTATTTTGCTCTACCGGCCGGAATGGCGCGAAAAGGCGAACGAAATGTTGCTGTCGCTGCGCGAAACCGTGGAGCGCTACCCGCTTTCCTTCGAGCGTTGGGCCTGCGCGATGATGAACGAAGTGCATCCGATCCACGAAATTGCCGTGCTGGGCAGCAATGCCCGGGAAAAAGCCATCTCCTTGCAGGCCTCGTTTTTGCCGAACAAGGTGATTGCGGCAGCCACTGCGGAAAGCGACATGCCGCCCCTGCTGGCGGAAAAAACCGGGGAGCCCGATGCACTGATCTACGTTTGCCGCGACTTTGTCTGTCAACGACCGATCCGCACTTTTGAAGAATTTTACGCATCGACGCTACCCGACTAAGACCTATTTTCACGCATGCTTAAAATTCCGGTAGCATGAGAAAAATCATTACACCTATATTAATAGGCCTGCTGTCCCCTTTGTTTTTGAGCGCTCAGCAGGCGCCCCAGTACAGCCTTTATGCTTTGAATCCGTATGCTTTTAACCCCGCCTGCGCGGGTCTGGAGAATACGCTGGTGGCCACAGGCGTGTACCGGAAGCAGTGGAGCAACCTCGAAGGCGCGCCTGAAACGCAGCATTTGAACGTGCACCTGCCACTGTACGTCATCCACAGCGGAATCGGTTTTCGTGTCGAAAATGACGTGATTGGCGCGCACCGGGTGACACAGGTGGTCGGGAGTTACAATTACCAACTGGAACTGGGGCGCAACAGTTTGTTGTCCGTGGGGCTCAGTGGAGGTTATCTGTTGTACTCCCTGGATGGTGCCAAACTGCGCGCCCCGGAAGGTACCTATGCCGAGCCAGGCGGTGCTTTTTCGCACAACGACCCGTTTTTGCCCGAAGGCAAAGTACAGGCTGGCAGTGCCGTTGGCGAACTGGGATTGTTTTTTCAAAGCAAGAACCTGGAACTGGGTGCAGCAGTGCAGCCCGTTTTTGCACCGGTATTAAAAAGTGACGGCGGCGGAAATTTTAAGTTGAAGCCGGTCAGGCATTATATCTTCACCGCCGGCTACCGGCTCACGCTGACCGACGATCTGGTGATGCGGCCCTCCCTGCTTGCAAAAACTGACGCGGTGGAGACACAAATTGAAATTTCAACGTTTTTCCGTTGGCGTGAAAATATCTTTGCCGGCGCTTCGTACCGCGGCTTTGGCGCTTCTTCCAAAGATGCCGCGGTGCTCCTCGCAGGTTTGCAACTCAATGAAAAAACAACTTTGGGCTATGCATTTGACCTGCCGCTCTCACCTCTAAAAGCTGCTAACAGGGGAAGTCATGAACTGCTTCTTCGATACAGCCTGGGCAAACCTATTGGCGCCGGAAAATTACCCCCGGTGATTTATAACCCGAGATTCTTCTAAAAGAGCCGATATTTCGGCATTGTTTTTGTCAATTGCGGCGATTTGAAACAAAGCACTGGTCGGTTGTTAAAAATTGTCGTTTTGAATACAATCAAAACCGAAAAAGTCGTTTGTCAGGTGCTTATCTCAGGTGCTACGTCCTGAATCGGCCAATTTTATTTTGAAAACTTTTTCGCTACGAAACTAATCCTCTATCTTTACGACCACTTTTTCCAAACCGAACATTTAAGTAGGAAAACACGGGTGTTTAACATGAAAAAACTACAGAAATTACTCCTGCTTCTGCCCTTGCTCGCAGTAGTGGCTGCTTCGTGCGGCCGAAAAGAAAGTGGACAACTGGTCGGTGTGACCGAGCGTCCGAAATGGAAAGGCGTTAACCCTTATGGAATGGTTTACGTGCCCTCCGGTACCCTCCACATCGGAACGGGTGATGAAGACCTGAGCCGCACGCTGGTGGCCCGTCCTAAATCCATCTCCATCCAGGGATTCTTCATGGATGACACTGAGATCACCAACAACGAATACCGCCAGTTTGTCAAATGGGTGTCCGACTCGCTTGCCCACGAAACGCTGCAGCACTACGTCGAAGATGAAAACGGCGATGGTGAAAAGCAGATGATCGACTGGGATCAGGACGTGGATTGGGAAGAGAATGCGGAAGAACTGCAGGATCTGTACTATCAGGGTAACGAACGCTTTGCAGGCCGCAAGGAAATCGATGTTACCAAACTCGTATTCGAGTACCAGTGGTACGACTGGCAGCGCGCAGCGCACGATCGCAACAGCAACCGCACCAGCCATATCCACAAAGAAAAAATCAAAGTTTATCCCGATACGCTGGCCTGGATTCGCGACTACTCTTATTCGTACAACGAACCCATGACGCGTAACTACTTCTGGCACCCGTCATTTGACGAATATCCCGTCGTCGGCGTAAACTGGAAGATGGCCAAAGCCTTCTGCTACTGGCGCGGTAAGTTGTGGAATATGTACTCCGACGGTATCAACACCGAGGACTTCCGCCTTCCCACCGAACACGAATGGGAATACGCCGCACGTGGTGGCCGTGAAGAAGCACCCTATCCCTGGGGCGCCTATTACACCCGCAATGCCAAAGGTTGTCTCCTGGCCAACTTCAAACCCGGCCGTGGCAACTATCCCGAAGACGGTGGCCTTTACACTGTGAAAGCTGATGGCTACTACCCGAACGACTACGGTCTGTACTGCATGGCCGGCAACGTCGCCGAGTGGACGGAAACGGCTTACTTCGAGAACTCCTACTCGTTCATGCACGATCTGAACCCGGACGTCCGCTACGATGCCAAGGAAGAAGATCCGCAAACCTACAAGCGCAAGGTAATCCGCGGCGGTTCCTGGAAAGATGTTGCTTTCTTCCTCCAGACGGGCACCCGCTCCTGGGAATATCAGGATACCACCAAGTGCTACATTGGTTTCCGTTGCGTGCTGACTTTCCTGGGTCGTTCCATCAACGACTTCTAATATTTCTCCCACTTTTGGGCACCCGACCGAAGGGCAAAAGGCAAAAAATGCAGGCTCACAAAATTTGTAGTGACCATTTGCGTTTTGCCCTTCGGTTATAATCAAGGTCATCTTAGATACGCTTGCCCTCTCCCTCCCGATCTGTTTTAAACAAAATTTATCCTGCTGAACTGTCTTTGTTCGTCATTCGCGGACAAATTGGCTTGAATGCCAGCATTTTATATGAAAGTTTCGTCGGATAAATTCTTTCCCGCTGCTACTTTTGCGACGCTTTAGAATTCAATCTAAAACTTAGCTCAACCATTCTCTAAACTGCTAAAAAGTTTAAAAACAATGAGTTTCGTCAAAACCAAGTCTTTCAAGTACGTAAAAAATCTGGTCATCGGTGTAGGCGCTGCTATCGTGCTCTTGGGTGCTCTCTTCAAACTCGAAAGCTGGGAAGGTGCTTCCGAAATGCTCACCATCGGTCTGACAACGGAAGCCATCATCTTCCTCTTCCTTGGTCTGATCGGTCCGGAACCCGATTTCTACTGGAACAAACTTTACCCGGGTCTGGATGACTACAACTCCCGTATGCAACCGCTTACGGCCGGCCCGACCCAGAGCAATCTGGAAGAATTCAAGCCCCTCCACGGCGACGTGGTGGAACGCCAACTCGGTGGCATGCTCACCGAACTGCAATCCATGTCGAAAAGCATGGGCGCACTGAAAGCACTCCAGGAAGTTGACTTCTCCGGAACGCAGGACCAAATCAAATCCATGAGCAACTTCTATACGAAGATGAACGAAGCCATGGCTGATATGGCCAAATCTGCCGAAGATGTGCGCTCCTACAAAGACCAGCTCACGGCTTTGAACAAAAACCTGGGTTCGCTCAATACAGTGTATGGCAACATGCTGGCCGCTATGGCCAACATCGGTCGCCAGTAATCTGCTGCGATTTTGATCGTGGTTATCCATTCAACCATCACATTCAAAAATTAAGTCCTTATGTCAATACCAAAGGAGCCGCGGCAGCTGATGATCAACCTGATGTATCTGGTGCTGACCGCGCTACTGGCCCTCAACGTCTCAGCAGAAGTAATGAATGCATTCTTCTCGCTGGATAAAGGGATGTTGAATACGCGTAAGATCATTGAGAAAAACAACGAGGCCCTGATGACGGGCATCAATAAACAGGCCGATGCCTATCCGAAGCCGGAGAATGAAAAATACCGGAAGAATGCGCAGGAAGCGCTTCAGATTTCAGAGGACTTCGTGAAATTCATTCAGGGGATCCGCGATGATTTGTTCGCAAAAGCCGGTGGCGAAAACCCAAAAATTCCGGGCCAGCCCAAGGATATCCGCAACAAAGACATCACGACCAAGATGTTTATCAACGATGGCCTCGGCGCTCAGGTAGAGCAAAAAATCCGCGAAACCCGCGAAGCTTTTGCCCGCCTGGTGGACAATGACGAAGCTACTGTCAGTGCACTCCCGCTCGATGTGGAAGCTTTGCCCGCAGGCGTAGCTTCCAAAAACTGGCCGGAATACAAGTTCAAGCAAATGCCGGTTGCAGCTATCTTCCCGATCCTTGGCAAGCTTCAGAGCGACTCCAAGAACTCGGCCACCGCAGTGTTGAACTACTGCGCCGCCAAAGTAGGTGGCGTCGACATCAAATTCGACGAATTCGAACCCGTGATTTCTGCCCAAAAAGGCTATGTGATCTCTGGCGATAAGTACGAAGCCGATGTGTTCCTCAGTGCCCGCAGCTCTACCGCCAACAACATCAGTATCAATGTGGCAGGCTCGTCCCTTCCCGTTGAGCAGGGCAAAGCCCACTATGTTACGACTACCAGCGGTGTGGGTTCGCGCAAGTACACCGTGAACATCAACGTTCGCAACCCGCTTGACAACACGACCAAAACGTACACGAAAGAATTTGAATACGAAGTAGGCCAGCGTTCCGTAGCGGTTCAGCTGGACAAAATGAACGTATTCTACATCGGCGTCGAAAACCCCGTTTCCGTTTCGGTAGCAGGCGCTTCTTCGAACGATATCCGTGTTTCCGGCAACGGCGGCGGTATCACCGTCAGCGGTGGCAACAGCCACTACATCATCAAGGCTACCACGCCGACGAACGACGCTTCGCTTACCGTTTCTGCCAAAGACGTTTCGCAAACCTTCAAGTATCGCGTAAAGCGTATTCCTGACCCCGTCGCTACCCTGAGTATGAAATACAAAGGCGGCCAGATGGGCAACGGCGAATTCAAAGCCCAGGGCGGTATCATTCCTGTGCTGGACAACTTCGACTTCGAAGCGAAATGCGAAGTAGTGGGTTTCCAAATTGCCTATGTGGCCAAACGCCAGGACCCTGTTGAAAAGCAGAACTCCGGCGGTCGCTACAACGGCGGCGTTCAGGAACTCGTGCAACGCGCCAAACCCGGCGACATCTACTACTTTGACGAGATCAAAGTTCGGTGCCCCGGCGATGCCGCTGCCCGTGAAATCCCCGGCATGGTATTCAAAATCAAGTAAATACCCTTACGCCTCAACCGGCCCTCGCCGGTTGAGGCGTACTTTCCCATTCGAAATTACTCAACACTACTACTCATCACTAATCAATCCAATCGCGAGTCATGCAAACGTTTTTGAAATGGACTTGCCTGTGCTTTTTTCTCGTCGCCGCTCCTGGCGCCGTTTTGCTGGCACAAGTTCCTGAAGAAGCCGATCCAGTTGAAGACACCGGCGTAAAAACCGAAGTCAGCGAACCCGAAGACAGCGAAGCTCCGCTGGACGACGTGGTGAAAAAAGAAATCATGATGGAGCGCCGCGTGCTGCCCTATCAGCCCATCCGCGAAAGCGATATTTTCTGGGAAAAACGCATCTGGCGCGTCATCGACGTCCGCGAGAAAATGAACCTCCCGTTCGCTTACCCGGAAGAGCCGTTTTTCAAAATCCTGGCTGATGCCGCCAGCAACGGTGAATTGCCGGTGTACACCACCGACGACGACAAATTCACTCACCGCATGAGCACCGACGACGTTCTCTCCAAACTGTCCAAAACCGATACGGTTATGACGTTTGACCCGGAGACGTACGAAGAAAACGTGAAAGTGGTGCGCAACGACATCAACTTTGCCGACGTCAAGCGCTTCCGTGTCAAGGAAGTATGGTTCTTCGACAAAGAAACCTCCACGATGCAGGTGCGTATCCTGGGTATCGCCCCGATGATCGACGTGATCGACAACGACGGCAACTTCCGTTACGAATCGCCGCTGTTCTGGGTGTATTACCCACAGGCCCGTGAAATGTTCGCCCGCCACCGCGTGTTTACGCTCGGCGGCAATACCAACGCGACCATTTCCTGGGAAGACATGTTCGAAATGCGGCACTTCGCTTCCTACATTTACAAAGAGTCGAACGTGTACGACCGCCGTATTCAGGAATATGCCACCGGCGTTGACCTGCTCATGGAATCGGACAAGATCAAAAACGACATTTTCAATTTCGAACACGATCTCTGGCAATATTGATCGGATCTTTCGATCTGGAAATTTGATGTGAAAACGGGCGACTCGCACAGCGAGTCGCCCGTTTCGTATTTGCCGGCTTTTAGAAGATCACTTCCGTAGCGCCATAGCCATATTTGTGGTGGTATTCGTTTTTAAATTTGCGTACATCCGGCCGCTCACGCAGCCGTTCAGCGATGGCATCACGCAGTTTGCCTTCTCCCATGCCGTGGATGACAAAAACGCGCGGCACACCCAGGCGAATCGCTTTGTCCAGAAATCGCTCAAAATGTGATAACTGGATGCGCAGGATTTCGCTTTTGTCCAGGCGGGCATAACCATTGGTCAGGTTCTCGATATGCAGGTCGATCTCCGGTTCAAAATGCGCAAACTCCTCTACGTTGAAGGCGCGAAAAGGATTGGAATTACCCGATGAGGGAATCCTCTGCGGAGCCGTTTTTTGACGAGTGTAAGTTTTTAGGTCGTCCTGCTGGTCAGCATTACGAGGTTCAAAAGAATCGAACAGCACATATAAATGTGCCAGAACATTGAGAATCGGTGCTGTATGGAGGCTGTTGAAGAACTGCTTGGGTTTAATCTTCAAAGTTTTGCGCAAGGGGGCATCCGGCCCTGCAGTGGTGATGCGCTGAACGCTGACTTCTACCTCAGGGGCTTCGTTCAGATCGTCATAAAGTATGTCGCCGAGTTCGAGTACCGTGGTTGCCCCGATTTTTTCGTCTGTACCGATGACATTCCTGTCGCCCACAAACAAATCAAACTCGACCAGAAACTCGTTTTCGGTGTCGTTGATGAGCCAGGCTTTATAGCGCGTTGCAGTGCCGTCGCGGCCAGGCATCGGTTCGAAACCTAATTGAAGCCCTTTGGGTTTCAGGATCAGGTATTGGGCCTTCAACTCCCTGCGCGGCGGCGGTTCAGGCTTTTTTTCCACCTTTCCTGTGATGAATTTAGCGCCGGCTGATACGGGCTCGTTAGCAGTATCACGCACCAAATCCTCTTCGAACGCGGGAATTTCCAGCGATGGGTCGCTGTCGAGCCGCACCTGTAACATGCTGGAATCCAGCTGCGCAGTGATGACTCCGGTTTCGCCGGTATAACGGAAGCGCACTCGGGTGCCTATAGAAAACAACATAGTCGGGAGCTGATAGATAGCAGGACAAAAGTAGCAAGGGGTGGCGGAGAAACAGGATTTTCAAGAGACTGGTTGAGCAAGTAGCAAGAAAAACTACTTTTGACCATCCTTCGTCCTTCTTAATTAGCCCTCTCATGCGTTACACCGCCGTTGATTTCTACCGGGGACTGACGATCGCCTTCATGATTATCGTGAACACCCCGGGCACCGGAGCGTACGTTTACGCACCCCTGCGCCATGCTATCTGGCACGGATGCACGCCCACTGACCTGGTTTTTCCTTCTTTTATGTTCATCATCGGGGTATCGATGTGGTTTTCGTTTTCAAAATACGATCGCCGCTGGTCGCCCGAGGTGGGTAAAAAAATCCTCCGCCGGACAGTTCTGCTTTTTCTGGTCGGTTTGATCCTCAATAATTTCCCGTTCCTATGGCGGAACTGGGACACCTGGCGCATCATGGGCGTACCGCAACGCCTGGCCCTCGGTTACGGGCTCGCAGCAGTGCTGGCCCTCAACCTGAACCGCCGCGCCCTGATCGGAGTCAGCGCGGTGCTCTTGCTGCTGTACTGGGGCCTGCTGAACTGGTTTGTCATGCCTGGCGCTGACCCGTATGGCGCCGAAGGCAGCGCGGTGCTGCGGCTTGACCAATGGTTGTTTGGGGTTAATCACCTGTACCACGAAACGGTAGCCCCGGGTTTGCAGATTCCTTTTGACCCGGAAGGCGTTTTAAGTACGATACCGGCAGTGGTGACGGTGCTGCTGGGTTGGCTCAGCGGCAACCTGCTGAACCGCCATATGCTCCAAAAAGACCGCCTGGTGCGGGATTTGCTGGCGTTTGGCCTGATTTGCGGTTTTTTTGGTCTGGCTTTCGACCTCTTTTTCCCGATCAATAAAAAACTCTGGACCAGTTCCTACGTGTTGTATGCCGGCGGAATTTCAATGGTTCTGCTGGCCGCCAGCATCTGGATGATCGATGTGAAAGGCTGGCGCCGCGGCGCGCAATTTTTTGTAATCATGGGTATGAATGCCCTCTTTGCCTACGTTTTATCGGAAGCCATGGTGATGATTTGGTCGGCTATCACCTGGACCCAGCCCGACGGTACGGAAACTAATCTGCGGGAATGGATTTATACCCATTTGTTCCAACCGGTGGATGGCGGCGGCCCCGTGAGTTCCGCGCTTTTTGCCGTGGCCTATATGATGCTGTGTTGGCTGGCATGCTGGCTGCTTTATCGGCGGAAAATTTTTATTAAACTTTGATAATCAAAAGTTAGAGTTAGACTGCAATGGTGTTTTCAACACACGCATACCTGACCCAATGCGTTACCGCCTATGAAACGCCGCGATTTTGTTATTAAAACCGGATTGGCCGCTCTCGCCGGCATAGCGCCGATAGACGTTTTACGCGCCGACACCAATTTATTCACAGAACATATGAAACCCGGATTGATAAAACCGCCCCGACTGCGCCCCGGAGCCGTGGTCGGTCTGATCGCCCCGGCAAGCCCTCCGGCGGAGGAGAAGTTTGAAAAAGCCTTTGCCAATCTGGCGACCCTGGGCTACAAGGTCAAGCCGGGAGCGCATCTCCGCGACCGCTACGGGCACCTTGCCGGGCGGGATGCCGACCGCCTGGCCGACCTGCACCGGGCCTTTGCCGACCCGGAGGTAGAGGTGGTGTGGTGTATTCGAGGGGGGTATGGTTGTACCCGGCTCTTGCCCGATCTCGACTTCGACCTTATCCGCCGCAACCCCAAACCATTTATCGGTTACAGCGACGTGACCGCCCTGCATTTGGCAATTTCACAACGAACCGGACTGGTCACTTTTCATGGGACGGTGGCTGCCGGAGACTTTCCGGAGAATACCCTGGGGCATTTCCGCGCCGTGCTGACGGACGGCTTGCCGCGCTATGACATTGCCGCTCCGGCAGACGGCGAAATACTGCCCGGCCCTGAATATCAACCTCTTGTGATCAGCCCCGGACAAGCAAAGGGCCGGCTTACCGGCGGCAACCTGGCCTTGCTTTCCGCAATGGCCGGCACCCCTTTCGAGCCGTCTTTTCGGGATAAAATAGTGTTCATCGAGGACGTCGGAGAACAGCCCTACCGGATCGACCGGATGCTGACACAACTACTGCAAGCCACGGATTTGACCAAGGCAGCAGGTATTGCCCTGGGCGTTTTTGCCGATTGCGGGCCCAAAGGCGACTCGGCTTCCCTGACGTTGATGGAAACCTTGCAGGACAGGCTCGGGAATTTGGGCATGCCCGTTATTTATGGCATGCCTTTCGGACACGTGCCCTACCAGGCGACTTTCCCGTATGGCATTCCGGCAGAATTGAATACGGCAACGCGAACCTTGACGCTGCTGGAAAGCGGAGTCGCCGTCTGACGCGCAGCGCCTGCACGGCAAGGTATTTCCCCGCTCTTGCCGCGAACAAACGAAGGTTTTTTTGCCGTGCAGACGCTGCGCGTCAGACGGCGCGGCTACCAGGTTTGTCCGGGATAGGTGCGTTGAAGGTGCTGCATTTCAGCCAGCATGAAGCCCAGGTATTCCGTATGACGACCGTCTTTTCCGCCCGATTGCATCCAGCCGGCGGCGGGTTGTTTCAAGGTGGCTTCGGCCAGCACATCCGCGACTTTTTTCTCCCACAAAGGCTTGATTACCAGCAAATCCGGCGCGATGCCTGCTGCGCTCATCGCCACATCGGTGGCGTTTGGAGTAGTGAGCTCGCCGGTGAAAGGCCAGAGCTCGTCGACGGCGGCCTGGATTTTTTGATGGCTGAGCTCGGTGCCGTCGCCGAGCCGCAGCATCCATTCCGAAGAAAAGCGCAGGTGGTACGTCACTTCTTTCAAGGCCTTTTCGGCAATGGCGGCAAGGCGTTCGTCGCTGCTGTGGCGCAGCGCTTCGTAGTTGTAGTAATTGTAAGCGTCGAAAAAAAACTGGCGGGCGATGGTAAAGGCCCAGTCCTGGTTGGGTTGTTCGACGAGTAAAACATTGCGGAACTGCTGGGTGTCGCGGAAACTGGCCAGATCGTCTTCGGTTCGGCCTTTGCCTTCCATTTCGCCGGCATAGCTGAGCAGGAGACGCGCCTGGCCGAGCAGGTCCAGGGCGATATTGGTCATCGCGATATCCTGTTCGAGGACAGGGCCGTGGCCGCACCATTCGCCCAGGCGCTGGGCGAGGATCAGGGCATTGTCGCCGAGGCGGAGTACGTAGTCAAAATGCTGAGCGTCCATTACATGTGCTTGACCTCGTCGGGCAGGTCGTAGAAGGTGGGATGACGATAAACTTTGTCGTTGGCGGGGTCGAAAAAGGCTTCGGCGTCTTCAGTGGAGGCATGGATATGGCTCGATTCGACGACCCAGATACTGATACCTTCGTTGCGGCGGGTGTACACATCGCGCGCGTTTTCGAGGGCCATTTGAGCGTCGGCAGCGTGCAGGCTACCCACGTGTTTGTGGCTGAGACCCTGTTTCGAGCGGATAAAAACTTCCCAAAGCGGCCAGTCTTTCATGGCAAATCTGCTGTTGTTGTAAATGGTTCAAGTAGAAGAAAAATGCCGTCAAATGGTTCATGCACAGCATGCTACGGGCCAAAAGCAGTTTTCTTTTTTACAAATTTCGAGGCAAAGGTAGCGATTCGACGGGTCAAATCGTTCAAAGGCTTGGCCGCTTGAAACCCGAAGCTGTTTCAATTCTGCTACTTTTGCCCACCCGAATTTTTCAACAACACAATGCAATGAAACTGAAATTGACACTCCTGGCGCTGATGGCGCTTTCCGCTTTTACCCTTTCCGCACAGCTGCGGTACGGGTTCAAAACCGGCCTCAACTTTTCCCGCCTCAACGGCCCGTCGGAACTCAGCGACGCCGGCGACAAACTGGAATCCTGGAAAAATGTGACCGGTTTCCACATCGGCATGTCGGTCGGCTACAATTTTACCGACAATTACGGCCTGCGCGGCGAACTCCAGTACTCCAAAAAAGGCGGGAAATACAAATTCGAAGGCCAGTCCTATCGAATTTTCCGTTACGACGGCGGCAGCACGTACAGTACCGGAAAATCCAGTTACCTCGTGAGCATCAACAATTCCTATATCGACCTGCCGGTGTTCGGCTTTGCCCGATGGGGCGATTTCGAACTGTCGGCCGGCGGTTACGTCGGGTTGCTGATCGGTTCCTTTGGAACGGGTTCGCTCACCTACGAAGGCGGCAAAACCGACCCGATCGGCAACAATATCGACCGATTGCAATTCAATCTGGACTACAATTACCGCAAAGACGAGCCCGGCGGCGGCAACGATGCTACCACGGTCATCGTCAAAGTAGACAACCGAAACCTCGAATTGCCGAAAGAACTGGGCGCCTACTACGACTACCCGGAAGACAAAGGCAGCCTTTTCAACGCGCTCGACTACGGCCTCGTGGGCGGTGCTTCCTATTATTTCAGCCACTCCCTCTACCTCGGCGCACGGCTGCAGTACGGCCTGGCCGACCTGACCAACAACGACGCAGATTTGTCCAAGGCCCGCACCGGCGACGGTAAAAGCCTGATTTATCGCAAGGACAAAGACCAGAACGTGACGGTTCAGGTATCGATTGGCTTCAATTTTTAACAAAATATGCTCTTCAGCAAGCCCCCCGGCAGTCGTCCTGCCGGGGGGCTTTTGTTTGGGCCGGTGGCATGGTTTTTTAAAACCCTTAGATGTTCAATTTTGCTGAAAATGGAATTCCGGGCGGCCGAGAAGGAATTTGGCGGGTCAAAACCGTAATTTCGCAGGTCCTGCTTTGAAAACGGGTAACCGCAATCACTTTTTCCCGTCCAAACCATTCTTTACCACCACGTCTTTGCTGCCCGGCAGCTGTCACTACTTTGTCGCAAACCCAACCGATAGTCCCTCCAATGATGCAACACAAGCCCTGGCTCCGCGCCTTTACCGCCGCATTGCTCCTGATCAGCCTGAACCTGTCCTGTAAAAAATCCGTGTTTGACGAGACAGAACTGGCCGACCATAGCGCGGAATATGCTTTCCCTTTGTTCAAAACCACGCTGAATATCAAGGATTTGATGAATCAGGTGCTGAACGACACCCTGTCCGGCGATACGATTCAGGTAAATGCCGACGGCACCATGACGCTGTTCTATTCGAGCGACGTGGCTGAAAAACCCGCCTCGACACTGCTGCCGTCCAACGGAATTGTTCAGGTGATCGATACCAATGCCCTGGCACCGATTGCGGCACCCGCAGGCGTCACGATTCGTGTTGTGGACCTGAAAGGCACGACGATGAAACTCGTGATCAAAAACAACGGCACCGATACCCTCAAAGGCACCTTTTATGTGCCGCAAATGGTGAAAAACGGCGTCTCGTTTTCCATGCCCTTTGTCGTGCCGCCTGTGCCGCCCAGCATTCCATTTCCCTGGGTTTCGGTCCCGGTCGACCTGACCGGCTACCGCCTCACTTCGAACAACAACACGCTTCGCTTTCGCTACGAAGCCTACGATGCCAGCGGCACCCGCGTCAAGGTTCCAGATGCCGCCCCCGGTGTGGCAGGCGTAGGTATTTTGTTTGAAGGACTCGCATTCTCCTATCTCGAAGGCTACTGGGGATATACGGAATACGAACTCGTGCGCGATACCATCGACATCGACATCAACCAGACCAGCCTGAGCGGCGACGTGAAAGTCGTCAACCCCAAAGTGACGATGACGGTGTACAACTCCTGGGGTTTCCCCACCCGCGGCGTAGTCAAATATCTCTCCTTTATCGGGCAAAATGGCGAAGAACTCGAACTGGAAAGCACCTTGTTCAACAACGACAGCGTGGATTTCAACTACCCGAAATGGATCAACGGCGAAGTAGGCCAAACGAAATACACCTATTTCACCCTCGATACTTCCAATTCCAACATCGCGGACATCTTCAACGCCCAGCCTACCCAATTGATCTACGACGTGGCCGGCATTTCCAATGCCACCCACGACACCACCATTGTCGGGTTCGTCACCGACAGCAGCGTGATCGGCCTGAGCATGCGCGTGGAACTCCTGCTGGCCGGCACGGTGAGAAATTTCGGCGCCGAACAAACGCTCAACCTCAATTTCGGAGAAAACAGCAGCATCGACACCGCCAAAATCGAATCCGTAGAGTTCAAACTCGTCACCGAAAACGGCACCCCCATCAACAACAAGGTGCAATTATATTTCCAGGACTCGCTTGGCGTAGTGCTCGATTCGCTGTTTTCCGATGGCCCGCGCGACATCATGCAGGCCGCACCGGTGGGCTCCGACGGACTGGTGTACGAAGTAAATCGCACGGAGACTTACATCCCCATGGATATCGAACGCTTCGACCGTATCCGGCAGGCCAAAACGGCTTTCCTGAAACTGGCATTCAGCACCTACACGGCCCCTGACGGCTCACAACAGCCCGTCAAATTGCTGGCCGACATGGACGTGACCTTCAAAATGGGTTTGAAGGTGCGAACGCGGAATTAGCCCCCAATTGATTGATTTTGTGTGTAAAACCCATTTTTTCTCGACCCACCCTGTAATCATGTCCTTGCAATATAAAATCCTCTTTGCCCTGATCCTGTGCGCATCGGGCCTTTCTGCCCAACAGGAACTCATGCTGTATCAGCTGCCCGAACTGTGGCACGCCAACTCCGTCAACCCGGCGAATTTCCCCGCCGACAAACGTTTTGCCATCGGCTTGCCCTCCTTCGTACTCGATGCGCGGCATTCCGGTGATATCACCTACGACGACATTTTTCACCGCGAAAATGGTAAAAACATCCTCGATCTCGGCGCTGCAGTGGATAAACTCGACCCGGAAAACACGGTGAATTACAATCAGCGTCTGGAAACGGTTTCCCTCGGCTGGCGCCTGGGCGGCGGCTGGGCCATCCAGGCCGGTCACGCCTTGCGGCTCAATGCGCACATCGTTTATCCGAAAACGCTCGCAGAAGTGCTTTGGAACGGCAATGCGCCGTATCTCGGCCAAACTCTCGAGATCGCCCCGGCGGCGGATTATTCCAAATGGCACGAACTCAGTGCCGGACTCAGCAAACAGATCGGCCCCGTCCGCGTCGGTGGCCGCGCCAAATACCTCGGCGGTGTAGGCGCCCTGCGTAGCGATGACGAGCACCGTTCGGCCACGGTACACACCGATACCGATTATTACCAACTGACCCTGCGTACCGATTACGGCTTTCTGGCCGCCTATTCCATTGCTTCCATCGATACATCCGGACTGAGTTTCGACATCAAAAACGACCCCGACAAAGGCGGTGTTTTTTCGCCGAGCAACGGCTGGGCTTTCGACCTCGGCCTGACGGCTCAAATCGGGGACCGGCTCACCATCAGCGTCGCCGCGCTCGACCTCGGCGGCAAGATCACCTGGCGCGACGACCACGCGGCTTATTTCCGCAGCAACGGCGAGTTCCTGTACGAAGGCGTCACCTTTCCTGGCTCCGACCTGATCAACGGTGTGGACAGCCTCGATTTCGAAGGCCAGCTGGACTCCTTGAACGATATTTTTCAGTTTCAAAGAACCCCGCAGGAGTTCAGCAGCACCCTGCCGACGCGTTACTACGCAGGGGCATCCTTCCAACTCACCAAACGCTGGCAGCTCGGCCTGACGTTTTACCACGAAGACGGCCCGCGCCGCAAGACGACCGCCGTGGCTGCCTCGGCGCAATGGGAGCCCATGAAATGGCTGTCGCTGGGCGCCATGTACGGCGTGAATGATCGCACGGCCGCCAACATCGGGTTCAATGTCATTGTCAAACCCGGACCCGTGCAGATTTACCTTTTGTCGGACAATGTGCTCACGGCGGTGACGCCTTATGCCTCGCCGGCGGTGAATTTCAGGGTGGGGGCGAGTGTGCTGTTTTGAACTGCCGCAGTGAGATCAGCGACTGAAAACAAGAAAGCCCGGGCGTCTCAGACGCCCGGGCTTTCTCGTTTTTACTTCCGAAGTCTTAGCGTTCAATCATCAATCGTTTCACCGCCACCCGTTCTCCAAAACGGATTTCAGCGGTGTATATTCCGGCCGGCAGGCTGCTGACGTTCAACTGATTGTCGGATTCCAAGGCGCTGTGCAGCACTTTGCGGCCGTTGGCGTCGAAGAGGCTGATCTCGCCGGCGTTGGCTTCGTCCAGTTGCACACGAACAAATTCGCGGGCCGGATTGGGCGAAAGGCGTACCATCTGGTTGGCCACAGGGTCGGAAGCGGCCGAGGTCAGGGTTTTGAAATTGACTTTGTGGCTGCTGACGAGCACATTATCGCCGGTGCGATTGCCGTTGCCGTTGGCGCAAAGGCTGACGAAATAAAAATGCAGGCTGTCGACTGCGAGCGTCGCGGGCGCTTTCCACGTGAAGGTCCAGGAAGTGCTGCCGCCGCTGAGGGTCTTGGGCGACGACTGACGGGCGTATTGCCGGCTGCTGGCAGTGGTCACATTGACGCCGGAGGCCTGGGTCAGTGTGCCGCATTTGGCGTTGGAGGCGTCGAGACAGGTGAGCTGAAAGCCTGCTTTTACGGCGTTGCTGGTATTGGTCAGGGTAATGGAATACGACTGGTTGGCGACGACAGTGTCGGGTATGCCGCTGATACTGACCGTGCCGGCAAAAGTGCCGCCCGTGTGGCAATTGCTTTGGGCGCAAGTGGTTTCGCCGGGAGCGCCGGTTTTGCCGGTGGGCGGGTTGTTGGGATCGAGGCTGGTGAACAGGAGCCAGGCGCCGCAGAGGGCGGAAAAGACGAGGGTAGGTTGGATGCGCATGATAAAAAATGGTCTGTTTTACGAACGGCGAAGGTATTTCCGCCAGGAATGGGGGAGCCGGCAAAACAGACGCTTTTGACCCAACTGGCGAAAAAAACGACTGAACCGGCGACCTTGCCGGTTGCTAAACGTAGTTCTGACACTAAGGGTTGCGCGGGGTGCGGGCTGGCGGAATTTTTTCCGCAAAATGCTAGGCTTCACCAGCCACCGCCAAAAACTGCTTTTCGTACAGCTCGCGGTATTTGCCGTCCGCAATGTCGAGCAATTGGTCGTGCGGGCCAAACTCCTTCACCTCGCCCTTGTCCAGCACCAGGATATTGCTGGCATGGCGGATTGTGGACAAACGGTGCGCGATGATGATACTGGTGCGCCGAGCGATCAGGGTCTCGATGGCGTGCTGAATCACCGCTTCAGATTCGGGGTCGATAGACGAGGTAGCCTCGTCGAGGATCAGGATATCGGGATTGAACACCAGAGCGCGGACGAAAGAGATCAATTGCCGCTGGCCCATCGAAAGCGTTGCGCCGCGCTCCATAACCTGGTAATGGTAGCCGCCCGGCAACCGTTCAATGAATTCATGGGCGCCGATCATTTTGGCGGCCTCGATTACTTCGGCTTCGGAAATGTCGTTGTCGCGCAGGGTAATATTTTCCAAAACCGTTCCGGAGAACAGGAAGACATCCTGCAACACCACGGCAATCCGGCGGCGCAGGGCGAACACGTCGTATTCCCGCAGGTCGTGTCCGTCGATACGGATTTGACCACCCTGGATTTCATAGAAACGGTTCAACAGGCTGATAATCGTGGTTTTGCCGCTGCCTGTGCTACCCACGATGGCGAGGGTCTCGCCCGGCCGGATGCGGAATGAAACACCTTTCAACACATCTTCGCCTTCGCCGGTGTAGTTGAAATGCACTTTGTCGAATTCCACTTCGCCGCGCAGTTTTTCTGGGGCGAGGCGTCCGTTATTTTGTACGCGGTCGGTATTTTCCAGCAATTTAAACACTCTTTCGGCCGCGATGAGGCCCATTTGCAGGGTGTTGAATTTGTCGGCCAGCATCCGGATGGGCCGGTACAGCATCGAAATGTACAGCGGAAAGGCTACCAGGGTGCCGAGCGTCACCTGGTCGGACAACACACCGCGCGCGCCGTACCACACCATCAGGCCGAGCGAAAGCGCCGAAATGATGTCGACCACGGGGAAAAAGATGGCATACGCGAGGATGGACCGAAGGTTAGCGGAGGTGTAATCGTGGTTGATCTGGCGGAATTTTTCCGCTTCGCGGCGTTCTGCATTGAAAATCTGCACGATGCGCATGCCGCTGATGCGCTCTTGCAGAAATGCATTCATGGTGGCGATGTGGTTGCGCACCTTCTCGTAGCTTTTGCGAACACTTTCCTTGAACTGGTACGAGCCCCAGATGAGCAGCGGAAACACGCTGAGGACCACCAGCGTGAGCTGCCAGGAGGTAAGCGACATCATGATGATGACGGCCAGAATAGTGAGCAAATCGGCCAGAATGGTGATGCTGCCTTCTGAAAAAACAGTGTTTATCGCCTCGATGTCGTTGATCGTGCGCGTGGTGCTTTGCCCGATGGGTGTGCGGTCGAAATAACCCAGATTGAGCCCGGTGACGTGGTTGAATACTTTTACCCGCAGGTCGCGGATGGTAGCCTGCCCGAGCCAGTCGGCGTAGTAGAGGAAGAAATACCGCAACACCACCTCCAGAATCAGCACGCCGACAATAGCCGCAGCGATCATGGTCATGCCTGATATATTGCCGGGAGTGATGTAATCGTCCACCATTACCTGCAACAGTTTGGGGCGAAACGTGGCCAGCGGAGCGAGTACCACGGTGAGGCCGGCGCAGAACCAAAAGGTTGCTTTATAGGGTTTCACCATGCTCATCACACGGCGGAAGAGGGAAAAATTGAATTTGGGCTGAGCAGAAGAAGTGTCGGACATCTCGGTAGAAGGAAAAATTTCGACCCGCGGAGCAAGCCGCCGGAGAAAGGATAAAAACCCGGAACTAGGCTCAAAGTTCGGTGAAAAGAGTTTTTATTCGGCTTTTTTTACCGGGCGGTATTCCGGGCAGTTCGTCGGAGAAAATGTATTTTTCGGCGAAACAATCCGTCGGGCTGCCCTTGTTGCAGACTAGATTTCGCTTGTCAAATCAAACTTTTTTCACAAAAAAAAATTTTCATGGAAACTATTGACACCTCATCCACCCTCGATCCCGGTCAAGTCTCCTACCGGCAACTGGCCATCCGGTACGGCGCAATTTGGGGGGCGGTCACCGTTCTGATGACACTGGTCGGGTACCTGACCGATTCCGATCCAGCCTCTCCTGCAACCAGCGGGGCGATGAAAGCAGTCTATTTTGTCGTGGGTACGGGCGTGGCCATCTGGGCCGTAGTGGCCGCTATCCGTCAACACCGCGACCGCGACCTGGGTGGATTCATTAGTCTGGGCCGGGCCGTGATGCTGGGCATGATGATCGGCCTCGTGGCCGGAGCCATCGGCGCTGTTTTTATGCTGCTGTACACGACGGTAATCAATCCGGATTTCGCTGAAACCATGAAAGACGCCATGCAGGCCCAATGGGAGGCCCAGGGCATGTCGGATGAACAGATCGAAATGGCCAGCAGTATGTCCGGCTGGATTGCCAACCCGGTCTTTTTGTTCATCACACAGATCATCGGTGGATTGTTCAATGGACTGATTATCGGTCTGATCGCCGGAGCGATCATGAAAAAAGACCGGCCGTACGCCTGATCATTGTGTCATTCAGTGGAATAAAAAACGTCCGGTTGCCAGAGCAACCGGACGTTTTTTATTCCACTGAATGAATCATTCCTGGCGGATAAGTTTTACAGTTTCAATGAACTCTCCTGCCTGAATGCGCAAATAGTACAGGCCGGATGGGAGCCCGGAAGCCGGTTGCCATTTGAATATTTGCCTGCCGGCAGGCATTTGTCCTGCAAACAAGGGCTGGCATACCCCCGATGGATGAATGAGATCGAGACGTACGGCGGTGTATTCCGGCAGATCGAAAGCGAGCCTCGTTTCACTGGTGAAAGGATTGGGAAACGCCCCGAGGAAGATGGAGCCGGGCGCAACAGGGCTGCCCGAACTGGTGACCAGGGTGCTGGCTTCCGCCAAGGGCGCCTTGTTTTCCACATTGCCCAGGTGATCCGTAGCGATACAATAAAAACTGTAAGTAAACCCATCTAATCCGCTGAACAAAGCGGCAGTAGCCGTGGTGTCGTTCAGCCAAATGCCAAACGGACCGCCGTCGGTCGAGACCCAAACGGTGTATGTTGAAATGCCACAACCGCCCGCATCGTCGCCGCCCCAACTCACTAAAAACTGGGAAGGAGACATGGCCTGGATGGGCTGAACCGTACTCACCGGTGCGGCTTTGTCGTAAGTATTGCGGTACGGCCCGTAGGGTGGGGCAGGGCCCCAGGGACCGATCCCGTCAAAATTGACCCTGGCCTGATTGGTAAATTCGGTGCCCGTGGGCAAATCTGCCAGCGGGCCAACCGAGAAGTTCACCCACCCGATGTTGTAACCCAGCGTATCGATGGGCGGTAAATATCCGAGGAAGGGGTCATCGGGCAGGTCGAGGGTAGCCGGATCGAGGGAGCGATGTACCCAGTACACCTCGCGGGTGTACGGATTCAGCGTGCCCTCTACATTGAGCAGCAGGTTAAAATCGGGGCGCAGATCGATCAGGACATTGAAATATGGGCCGCCTTCGAGCGGGATGCGCCAGCGCAGGAAGCCTATTTCTGTGAAACTAAAAGTGGTCAGGTCAAAATCGGCGTCGAGCGTGTCGCGGATGAATACCTCCACTGCGGGGGCTGTCGCAGTGGGTTTGTTCCAGTAATCAATCCGGTAAGTGAATCTGTCGGCGCCCGGGATAAAACGATGCCTTGTAGCCAGGGGCTCGCCCTCGGGATCGTAGCCGGTATTGCCGAGCTTGTCTTCAGGCGTACTTGAACCGATACCGCTACAAATTCTCTCTCCGATCAATTCCATCAACGCATCACAATCATCGGCAACGATGTTTATTGATGAAGCCGGCTTTAGCAGATTTGCGCCTGGATTGTCTATACTGGCATTATCATCCCAGTCTTTTTCAAAGTTACAATCCTTCGTTACTTTAAAAGCTTTGTCGCAATTAAAGCGGTCCCACTCGGATGGTTTGGCGGGAGGAACATGCGTGGGCTTGCGGGCGGCGGGCGGCTTGGAAGCACCCGAAGCAGGGCGCTCCGCCACGGCGCCCTGAAAATTGGCAGATTGATAAATGGAATCAACCAGCGAGTAACAGTTGGCCGTGGAGTCATTGAACGGAAAGGGGAAATAAATTTTCCAACCCGTGGCGTAGCCGCCCGTAGGGGTACTCACCGGGCCCAGGCTGTTGTAAAAAGTCAGGGCTGCCGTGGCAATTTGCTGCCCGACCGTGTCCGTCCAGGTGTCCGGGTGCAGGCAACCGTAATAGGTGGAGTCTTTCCAGTTCGTGAACAGGGTTTTATTGACCTGGCCATTTTGCCGCGCATCAAAATCGATAACGTATCCCTGACCGCCTTCTTCCACGTACAGACCGGTGTGCGCGGGCCAAAGCGGGTCGTCCGGTATCGCTTCGCCCGAGCCGGCGGGAGAAAAGGATTTGTACACCTGTTCGCCGGGCAAAGGCTGAGCGAGCGGATTCAACAGGTCGTAATTGTTGTAAAACAGATCGGACTGCTTGCGCCAGACATCGGCATATTCAGGTGTCCAGGCGTTCTTGAACTGAAAATCATAAATGATGTAGCTGCCGAAACCGTATTCGGCAGGCGCCGGGAGGTTGACCACCATTTCAAATTGGCCGGTGGAATGCGCCGGAATTTTGGGGATAAAAACGTACTGGAACGGTCCTGCCAGCAAACTGTCCGTGGGATACGTGAAGCCTTTGGGCAAACGGATTTCTTTCAGCACATTTTCCGGAATGATCAGCAGCAGCCAGACGTTTTCTGCATCCGCGTCGCCCTTGTTGCCGTAATCCACAGTGATCAGGTTGTCGCGCCCGATGCGCAGCACTTCGCGGGTATTCATACGCGACCAGATCTCCGGGTAAGCCGTTTCCATCACCTGAATGGGTTCGGGCGCTGTGTCCGATTGCCCCAGGGTGTTGTGCAGGGTAAGTTGCCAGGCGCCGGTATCGGCGAGGCCGAAATCAAGTTGAATGCTGCAGGTGGAGCGGGCATCATTGATACTGAACGGAATGGTTTGGTAAGTGCTGCCGTTCGGCCCGCTCAGGACCGCGGTGTCCGTTGCGGAAAATCCGGCGCCCTTGATCGCAATTTCCGTCTTGCCGATACCGATCTTTTGAGTGGACAGCGAGCTGATCGCAAGGTCGCGTTGGCCAGGATCGGTCGGCGAGGTACGGGCCTGAATCAGGTATTCCCGGGTTTGGTCGCTCAGTGGAACGGAAGGGCCCTGCAATACGGCGGAGTCTTTATAGCGCAGATAATACCGGCCGGCCGGCGGCGCTGCAATTTTTCCATTCAGGTTGTAGCCATAGGCCGGGTTGTCGAAACGCCAGCGCTCGGCATCAGGCGACAAGGAATCCCGAAACACTTCCAGCGTGCTCCAAACGCCGATTCCTTCCGTGCGCAGGTACAGCGTATCGACGCCGGAAGGCAGGTCCAGGATTTTCCAGTCGTAACCGTGGGGCCGCAACACCAGGCCTTCGGACCAGCTGCCCAGTTCGAGGGTGTCCGGATTTTCGGTAAAAAGCACGTAGCCCTCTCCTTTTTCCAGGGTCGTTTTTATTTCAAAAAGGTAATCGCCGCCATCCGGCGCAGGCAATTGCAAGCTGATGTCGGACGAACTGGCGCCCCCCACATTGCCCAGAAACTGGTCGTCCGCGGTCCAGGTCTGTTCGTCGTGGTACAAGCTCAGGTTGCCTTGCCAGGTGTTGGCGTAGCCCAGACGGGTCGATTTTTTGACAAAAACAAAAAGGTGTTCCAGCCCGGCCGGCACCGGCACCCGAGAAGCGTAGGCATGGCCTTTGGTGACGTCGAACTTCACCCACTCGCCGAATGGAATAGCCGGCGCGTCGAGCAGTTGAAAACCCGAGGGCAGCGACAGGGTGTCGCCCGGCCCCTGCACCACCAGCACGTCATAAACGCCCGGCTCGGCCTCGGTGAAGTCGATCGTCGCATTCAATTCATACACAGAGGCCTGTTGCACATTGGTGGCCACCAGCGGATCGGCGCCGTGTTTGCGCAGGACCACCTGCGACCCGGCCTGCCAGGGCGTGCCCAGAACGGATATGGTGGCGGGCGCCTGGCCCGACAAGGCTGTTTCGGGGCTCACGCCCCAGATGCCCGGCGGCAAGGGGATCGGGTTCGAAACGTCGACCGTGCCGTACGTCCCGTTATCCTTTTTATCGTAAATAAAAGGGTGGTTGAAACTGGCTGGATTGAGCTGGATTGGTACGTAACGGTCGAAACGCCAGAGGTTTTGCATGGCGTCGAGGTTCGTCGTGGCCAGGTTTTCAATGTCGTAAACGGGGTTTTGGCCCAACAGGCAATTGCGCACCGTCAGGGTGCCGGAGCGGTGGTGGATGGCTGCATGGCTGTTGGAGACAAATTCGCAGGAATCCAGCGTCCAGGTACCGATGGATTTGGTAGCGATGCCGTTGTAATTGAATTCAAAACGGCATTGGCGGAGGGTCGGGTTGGCGCTTTCTACCAGCAGGGCCGAACGTTCCGTAGCCCCGGAAGTGGAACCGCCATACCGGAAAATACAATTCCGGTGAAAATGATGGGTTCTGCGGGCGTTCCCAGGGCGGTCAATTTGCCGGAAAGGGTCATGCCCTGCGTGTTCGGCGCCAGTTTGAACACCGCCCCGGGCGCTACGGTCAGGCTGCCGGCGGCGCCCAGGGTGATACCCTTGTTGGGTTCAAGGAGGTACGGGAACAGTTGTCCGTTCAACATCCGCTTTGGCAGCGTGTAGGCGCTGGCATAGGTGCCGGCTTGCACCAGGCCCAAGCCGGTAAATTGATTACGCAAGAACGTCAGGTTGGTCAGGACGGGATTGGCCGTGAGTTGCATTACCATGGCCGCCCCGGTATTTTCCTCCAGAACGCATTGACTCACAGCAGCCTGGGAGGCGCCTCCAAACACCAGACCCCTGAAATTTCGATAAAACCGGCAATCCTGCACCGTGGCATTGACAAAGAGATGCAAGGCGCCGTACTCATTGTAACTGGAGTACCCGAGGTAATCGCCGGCATAGCGGAACTCGCAGTGTTTGAACTGGCAGGCAGCAGAAGCGCCCGTCTGGACGGAGACACATATCCAGTCCTTCGGCGCCGGTGAGGTGGTACTGCCGTCGCCATTGGTGTCTCCGCCGATGCTGTCGTCGCGAAGCGAGGTAAAAATGATGGGTTCGTTGGCGGTCCCGTTGGCCGTAATCAGGCCGGTCACCTTAAAATGACTGCCGTAAGAAGGAGTTCCTTCGAGTTTGATGATCACGCCCGGCTCGATCGTCAGGTTCCCGGTAGGGCCAACGAACATGTAGGTTTGAAAGATGATATAGGGGACGTAGCCAAGGTCCGGGACCGGAATTTTTTTCAGGGTATAGGTGCCGGCATAGGACCCCTGATTCAAATCGTGCTGTTCCAGGCAAATACCCGTGTATTGATTGCCCTGGAAGGTACACCCGGAAAAAGTCGGATTGGCGCCGATCATCATGGATACCGGCGCTTCCATGTTTTGTTCGAAAGAGCAATTGGTCAAAGCAGCCTGGGTGCCCGTTGCCAGTGAGACGCCGCGGTTGTTGCGATAAAACCTGCAGTTATTCACCAGGGAAGAATTGGTGATCCGCAAACTGCCGGCCCAGGAAGAAGAAGGGTTGAGTTGTCCGCCATACCGGAATTCGCAATAGTTCAGGGAAGACACAGGGTAAGACGCGCTGCGCAGGTCCACATAGATCCAGTCGCCCGGAACGGGTTGGGTGGCGGCGCCATCAGTGTTGGTATCGCCGCCGGCGGTATCGTCTTTGATCGACGTAAAAATGACCGGCTCGGACGCGGTGCCCTCGACTGTCAGGATGGCATCGTCGACCCGGATATAGCCTCTTCCGCCCCCTGTGGTGTAGGAAAATTTGATGATCACGCCCGGCTCGATGGTCAGGTGCCCGTCGTTATAAAGTTGTAACTCCTCATTGAAAAAGACATACGGTACGGTTCCCAGTCCGTCCACGGTGATTTTGGACAGGGTGTAATTCCAGTTTACACCAAAAACGCCTTGTTCCAGGCCCACGCAGTTGTAATCGTTGTTGCTGAACGTGTTGCCGCTCATGGACGGCACAACGCCGAGTCCAATGCTGAACGGGATATGGTTTTCGTTGAACTGGCTGTTGTTGACCGTGGCCTGGGCTGCCTTGTCAATGTAGACGCCGGCATGGTTTTGATAAAAGGTACAGTTGCTCACGCTGGCAGCCCCACTCAGTTTGAGGGCCCAGCCTTCGTCGCTTCCCGCCAATTCGCCGCCGTAGCGGAACTCGCAGTAGCTGAACTGCGAAGGCGTTCCGGCCGGCGATTGCACATCCCAGTACCGCCAGTCTTGCTTTGCCGGGGTGGAGGCCGTGCCGTCGTTGTTCGAATCGCCACCGGCGGTATCGTCTTTGTAGGACGTGAAAATGACCGGATTGCCGGCCGTGCCCTGGGCTAAAACCTGACCGTTGACGGTCAGTTGTGAGCCGGTGCCCAGAAACTTCACCACCACGCCCGGATCGATGGTCAATACTTTCCCGGTACTGACGGAGATGGTTGCATTGGCGACCAGATAGGGGCTGCCGGCGATTCCCCAGGTCGTATTTTGGGTAATATTTGAGGCGACAGAAGTTTGAGATAAAGAGGAAATAGAAGGGAGGAGACAGATGAACAGGTAAAGAAAGCGGTTGAAAGTTTTCATTTTAGAAATAGGTGGTTGGTGAAAGTTCACTGGGTGCAAAAGCAATGTTGAAAGCAATATCCAACCCTTGAGTCGGCTGTGCCAAGTATCTGAAATATTAATTTTTCAATCGCATGTGTTTTCGCCCTGTCGAATGCCCTGATGTTGACCCAATAGCCTCGCGTGACGGTGGCAGAAATTCCCGAACATGGGCTTACTTTTGCCCGTTCTTCCGTTCAATTCAACCAGATTCAGCCGGTCGTCACAACGCCAGGAGGACCGCCGGCCGCAACATTTTCCATGAAAAACATCGGTGTTCGATACGGTTTGCTGGGCGCAGTGACCGTGGTTTTTTATTTCGCAATTCTCTATGCCGTCAAACGGGAACTGTTCCTGAGTCCCGGTTTGCAGTGGGCTTCTATGCTCATTTACCTCGGTTTTATGTACAAGGCGGCGCAGGACGATTGCGCCCAGAACGGCGCCAATCGCGATTTCCGGATGATCGTCCGGACTCCGTTCCTTGTTTTTTTATTGGTCAATCTGGGATACTGGCTGTTTTACTACACCATTCATCTGGCTGATAATGGCCTGATTGTCATGGAATTGGAACGAAAAATCGTTTTTTTGCAGGAGCAGATGAATGCCGCCAACGATCCGGTGCAACGCAACGACCTGATGAAACAAATCTCCGAGTTCAAAAACTACCAGGCCCAACCCGTACAGCCGCTTGGCCCCGTGCTGGTCCAGATGATGCAGGGCGCCATCGGCGGTTTTGCGCTCGCCGCCGGGATCACCGCCCTGATGCGGTCCAAAGACCAAGCCTGAAAACTGACCATGCAAGACGAAACCACCCAAGAACAGGAACTCAGCTCCGGAAGGTTCGCAGGCCTGAAAAAATGGCTCGGCATCCTGAGTATTTCCCGCATCATCCGCTGGGCGATCTACCTGTTTCTGGCGGGCTGGATTTATCAAAACTGGCACGACGACCTGCCGGAAAACGAACTGGTCAGGCGCTACGCTTTCCCGGATTCGCGGTTTATTCAGGTAGACGGGATGGACGTTCATTACCGCATCACCGGCCAGGGTGAACCCATTGTCCTCCTGCATGATGCCAATACTTCCCTCCATTCATGGACCGGATGGACCGATTCGCTGAGTAAAAAATATCAGGTGATCAGTCTCGATCTCCCGGGTTTCGGGCTCACCGGGCCTCATCCGCACGGCAGTTACAGCGCCTTTATGTACGCCGGTTTTTTTGACAAATTCGTGCAGGTCGTGGGTTTGCAAAAATTCCACCTGGCTGGCAACGGCCTTGGCGCGCAAATCGCCTGGTTTTATGCCACGGAACACCCCGAACGGCTCGGTAAACTGATCCTGCTCGATGCCCCGGGTTTTGAAAAAAAGAACGGCAGCTGGGTGAACTGGGTGGCCAAAACACCCGTGATCAACCGCGTGATGTGGAAAATCACACCCCGCTATTTTATCCGCCTGATGCTGGAAGACGTGTACGCCGACGACCGCAATGTGACCGACAGCCTCGTCGACCTACACCTCAGCCTGCTCCTCCGGCCCGGCAACCGCCGGGCTTTCACCGACCGCGCTTCGGTGAGCGACAACCGCCCGCCGGTGGACCTCATCGAAAAAATTACTACGCCCACCCTGATCCTCTGGGGTGCCGAAGACACGCGTATTTCGCCCGAAGATGCTTACGATTTTCACCGCAAAATCCGCAAATCGCTGCTGCGGATTTATCAAAATACGGGGCATTGGCCGCAGGCCGAAAATCCGGCGCTGACGGTGGGCGACGTGCAGCGGTTTCTGGACGGGAGGTTTTGAGAAAATAACTGCTCATTGATCATTTGGTCGTATTCAGTTCCCTCGCTTCGCTTGGGATGACAGGCCGTTGAGGACAAGACCCTTCCTGTCAGATATCTGTCATCCTGAGCGAAGCGAGGGAACTGAAATTATACAAATAGTAGACTTGATTTCCAGGAGCGGTTAATTCTTCAAAACTCATCAGTCGTGGGGATGCTTGTATTCCCTTGCATTCTCCTGAAAAAACAACACCCGGTTCGTCAGATCAAAGGCGCACAACTGCCCGTAAGGCGCCTGTCCCAGAGCACAGCCGCAATCGATGCAGAGCGCCGGTACTTCGTCCAGTTCTTCGAGTTGTTCGCGGGTGGTTTCGGAGGGCTGCGGCGTGTGGCCATACACAATGACGCGGCCGCGCAGCCAGTCGGAGTTCAGGTTTTGGCGCCAGGACCTGATCCAGAGCATGGACGTGCGATCGGACATGGGATCGGGTTGGTGGAAGTTGAAACCGGCGTGGACGAGCAGGTAGCCCGGCAATTCGAGGTAATATTTCAACGAAGCGGCCCAGTTGAGATAAGGCACCGGAATTTCGCTGCTGCCGCGTACGCCGAAGCTGTCGAGTAATTCGCGCGGCCCGAGCCCCAGAATGCCCTGCCGTTGTTCGGCCAGCGCATTGTTCAGCATGATTTGTTCGTGGTTGCCCAGCAGGCAATGCACTTTGAAACCTTGCTTCTGGAGTTGCCAGATCGCATCGATCACGCCTTTGGAGTCTGGCCCGCGGTCGATGTAGTCGCCCAGCAGGAAAAGTTGATCCGAATGATCGAAACTGAGCTGGTCCAGCAGGGCTAGAAAGGTATTCGGGCATCCGTGTATGTCGCTGATGGCGATGTTGCGTCCCATTAGAATTTGAACTGATTTCCACGCGAATTTCCGGAGCCTGCGCTTCATTCCTGTGGGAATTGTTGTGGCTGAGCAGGAAAATTATCTGGGCTTTTGACGCAGAATAGCGTAATTCGCCGGCAAATTCATCAACAAAACTGACCATCTGCCTCATGTCGTCCAGCCGTAAAGCGTCCGATAAGAAAAATAGACCTGTTCCGTCACCGCCTTCTACCCCAAAACCTGCGCCACCAAAAAGAACCGGCCCCGGATTTTTCCGCCGTACCATGAACCGAATGCGCTGGATCGCACCCATTTTACTGCTCGCGGCGGGCGGTTTTGCCGCTTACCATTATTGGTTGAAGGACTATCTGGACAAACCATCCAAGCCCAAATTCGTTTTCGGGGAAGAAAAGACCCTGACCGCATCCAAGCCCAGGCTTGAACTGCTCTCTCCCGACCAAACGGGCGTCGATTTCAAAAATATCATCGTCGAAACGCCGGAGAACAATATTACCCACAACATCAACATGTACAACGGCGGCGGCGTAACAGTGGCCGACGTGAACAACGACAACCTGCCCGACCTCTATTTTATCTGCAGCAACGGCCAAAACCGCTTGTACCTCAACGAAGGCGGCATGAAATTCAAGGACATCACCGAATCGGCCCGACTGACCGATGGAGAAGGCGGCTTCGAAACCGCCGTGGTCGCCGCCGACGTCAATGCCGACGGATTTCTCGACCTGTACGTCTGCCGCGCCGGTCCGCAGGAATCGGAAGAACGCCGCAACAAGCTGTACATCAACAACGGCAACCTGACCTTCACCGAAAGATCGCAGGAGTACGGCATCGGCGACATCAGCGCCAGCTCGGGCGCCAATTTCTTCGATTATGACCTCGACGGCGACCTCGATCTTTACGTGCTCAATTACCCCGGCGATCTCAGCTACGCCTCCAAAATCGACGCCCATCCGGACAAAGACGGCAAACCCGTGCCCAATACCGAGCCCAAAAAGCCCTACGATACCGATCGCCTTTTCCGCAACGATGGGGGCCATTTCACGGATGTGTCGCAGGCCGCCGGTATCTGGAATTTTGCCTTCGGCCTCAGCGTGTCAGTCTCCGATTTCAACCGCGACGGCTGGCCGGACATTTATGTCGGCAATGACTTTATTCAGCCCGATTTTCTGTACATCAACAACCACGACGGCACCTTTACCAACCGCCTGCCCGAGTATTTCAAACATTGTTCGCAGCATACCATGGGCACCGATTTGACGGATTTTGATAATGACGGCCTGATCGATCTTTTCGCCGTGGACATGTACCCGATGAACAATTACCGTCTGAAAACCATCCAGACGACCAATGCCCTGGCCAAATACCTCTCCATGGTGCGCTCCGGATATTTCGAACCTGTGGTGCGCAACGTCTGTCAACGCAACAACGGGAACGGCACGTTCAGTGATGTGGCTTGCATGGCCGGCGTTTTCCGTACCGACTGGTCGTGGAGCGGCCTCTTTGCCGACTTCGACAACGACGGCCGCAAGGACCTGCACGTCAGCAACGGATACCGCAGAGAAATCACCAATCGCGATTTTTCCGAGTTCATGGCGGCTGAAATCCAGACCATGTCGCCCCAGCAACTCAAAGAAAAATACGGCGACGTAGTGGGTATCCTCGACGAAGTGCCGGCCTACAAAGTCCGCGATGTCATGTATCAAAACACGGGCGATCTGCAATTTACCGACCGCAGCGGCGACTGGGTGACCATGAAATCCACCTGGTCCTGCGGCGCCGCCTGGAGCGACCTCGACGCCGACGGCGACCTCGACCTCGTGGTCAACAACCTCGAAGATCCCGCCTTTATCTATAAAAACCTCACCCGCGACCAGAACGGCGACAACTACCTGCAAATCAAACTGAGCGGTTCCCCTGCCAACCCCTTTGCGGTGGGCGCCTCGGCCCTCATTTCGGTTGGCGGCCAGATCCAGTACGCCGAACTCAATCCGACGCGTGGTATTTTTTCCTCCGTTGAACACCTGATCCATTTCGGGATCGGTACGGCCACCCAGGTGGATCAGGTCAGCGTGCGCTGGCCGGACGGCAAAACGCAGGTGTTGACCAACGTGCCCGCCAACCAGCGCCTCAACCTCCGCTATGCCGACGCCAGCGGAAATGTGGCGACGCTGGTGCCTGCTCCTCCTTCATCCACGTTGTTTTCGGAAAAAAACGCCGCCCTGTCGGGTATTCAATTCACGCACACCGAGAACTCGTTCACCGATTTTGAACAATACCCGCTCATGCCCTGGTCCGAAAGCGATCTTGGCCCGCTCGTTGCCAAAGGCGACGTGAATGGCGACGGATTGGAAGATTTTTACATCGGCAACGGTTTCCAGTCACCCGGCGCGCTCTACGTACAACAACCCGACGGCCGTTTTCAGCTGACAAATGAAAAACTCTGGGATAGCGAAAAAGCTTACGAAGACCACGGCGCTTTGTTTTTTGACTTTGAACAGGACGGCGATCAGGACCTCGTTGTCGTAAGCGGCGGTATGGAAGCCCTTCCTCAGAACCGCGACAAAGCGTGGCAACTCCGCCTTTATCTCAATACCGACGGGAAAGGCAATTATGCCCGCGTCAATCCTTCTTTTATGCCCGACATCCGCGACGTGTGCCTGCGTATTACCCCCTTCGATTTTGACAACGATGGCGACTTGGACCTTGTACTGGGCGGCCGCGTGACTGCCGATAAATGGCCACTAACGCCCAAAACCTTCGTGATCCGAAACGACCTCAACCGCATGACCGACGTGACGCCGGAGGCCGGAGGCGATCTGGCGGCCTGTGGCATGATCACCGACCTCGCCACAGCCGATATTGACGACGATGGGTTGATCGAAGTCATCGCCGTAGGCGAATGGATGCCCGTGACGGTGTTCAAATTTCTCGGCGGCAAATTCGTGAATGCCAACGAACGCTTCGGGCTCACCAAAACCGAGGGCCTCTGGCAACGCCTCGCCATGGCCGACCTCGACGGCGATGGCGACCTCGATATGGTCACCGGCAACCTGGGCCTGAACACCCGCTTTATGGCATCCGATAAAGGGCCCTTGCGTTGCTACGCCGCCGATTTTGATAAAAATGGCACCCTGGATCCCATCATGGCCTATTCAGAAAATGGTAAAACCTACCCGCTGGTGCAAAAGGACGTCATCGTCAAACAGATGCCCATTCTCAAAAAGAAATTCCTCTACGCGGACAAATATGCCCGCGCCACCATCGACGACATTTGGCCGAAAAGTGACCTGGACGCCGCGTTGAACCTCTTTTGTTATGACCTGGAAACCTGCTGGTGGGAAAACCAGGGCGGCAAATTCATCCGCCACGCACTGCCGCGCCAGGCCCAGACCTCCGTAGTGCAAGGCATTCTCGCGGACGATTTTAACGGCGACGGGAAAATGGACCTCCTGCTGGCCGGGAACAAACACAATTTTGAAGTGGAAACAGGACCGGCCGACGCTGGAACAGGTACTTTACTCCTCGGCGACGGCAAAGGGAACTTCACCTGGATGAACAACCTTCAAAGCGGCTTTTGGGCCACCCGTGAAGTGCGCGACCTGGCACTGCTGCGCGGCGCCAATGGCCGGCGCACAATAATAGTGGCGAACAACAATGGCGCGGCGCAGGTTTACGGTCGATAATTATCATCTGTTATGTCTTACATCATCCGATTGCTGATCGTCATTTCCTGGTTTGGGCTGTGCGCGACTTTGTCCTGCACCGAAGGCAATGGGCAAGTGGCCGCCGCATTACATATTCCGCCGCCGGCACGCATCCTCCCGCCATCGCCATGGCAGGGATTTACGGACGATTACGCCCGTTTTTTCGGGGAAGCCATGCGACTGACGAGTACGCCCGGCGCTGCCGTGGTAATCGTAAAAGATAGTCAGGTGATCTTCCTTCGGGGCTTCGGCATGCGCGACGAACGGGATTCGGTGGACGCCCACACGGTGTTCCGGCTGGGCTCTTTGTCCAAAGGATTTACCGGTGTATTGGCCGGCATGCTCGTACAACAGGGCGTGCTCCGCTGGGAGGAGCCCGTGCGCCGCCGTTATCCGGAATTTCGCCTCATCGATGGCAGGCAAGCCGAGCGCGTGCAACTTTGGCACTTGTTGTCGCACACGACGGGTTTGCCTTATCATGCTTTTACCAACCTGATTGAAGACAATTATCCTTTGGAAAAAATCGCGTCGGATTTTTTCCCCAAGGCGCGTTTGTTTGGCAAGGAGGGGGAATTCTATGCATATCAAAACGCTGCATTCTCCATTGCGGGTGAGATCATGGGCCGTGCTGCCGGAACAACTTACCCGGCCCTGCTCCGTGAAAAAATCTTTACCCCGGCTGGCATGACCGATGCTTCCTGCGATTTTGAAACCCTGGTACAGCAGCCCAACCACGCCTTGCCGGCTGCCTGGACCGGCTACAATTGGCACGCTGGCGAAGTCTCCCGGGCTTATTATTCCAATGCCGCGCCGGCCGGCGGGGTGAATGCCTCAGCGGCCGACATGGGCCAGTGGCTGCGGCTGTTGCTCGGCCATGAGCCCGCGCTGGTGGCCGATTCGACCCTGGATCAGGTGTTCCGGCCCGTGATCAAAACCGACAAGGAACGACGTATATTCCCGCACTGGATTGCCCGGGACGGGGCAGCCTACGCCCTCGGCTGGCGCGTACTCACCCGACCCGAAGGCGACACATTTATGTACCACAGTGGCTACGTCAACGGATTCCGCAGTGAAATTGCTTTCAGCCGGAGCGAAGGCATCGGAATCTGCGTGTTGTTCAACGCTAACACAGATTTGGCAAGGCAATGCGTACCGGAGTTTTTTGCCCGCTGGGCGCAATTCAAGGCCAATTTGCATTAACGGCTCTCATTCAAGGAAATAGACACCATTCACCCTCGATTTTCTTAATCCACTGATTATTACACCACTATTACAATCCCATCCCTATGTCGTCGTCTCGTCGTCCGTCGCCCCAACAGAAAAAAAACACCTCCCCGCTGGCTAAATCCGAACCTGTCGGTTCATCCGGCTCCGGTTTTTTTCGCCGCAACCTGCGCTGGCTGCTGCTGATTGTATTGCTGGCTGCCGGCGGATTCGGGGCCTATAAGTTTTGGAATAAAAAAGCGGCAGACGCCGGCCCGCGCTACATTTTCGGTGGGGAAGAAACGCTCACGGCCTCCTCTCCGAAACTGGAATTGCTCACACCTGACCAGAGCGGCGTCGATTTTCAAAATGTCATCCTTGAAACGGAAGACAACAATATTTCCAACAACGTCAACATGTACAACGGCGGCGGCATGGCCGTAGCCGATGTGAACAACGATAACCTGCCCGACCTGTTTTTTATCTGTACCAACGGCCAGAACAAGTTGTACCTCAACCAGGGCGCCCTTAAATTCAAGGACATCACCGCGGGTTCCGGCCTCGAAACCGGCGAGGGCGGCTTCGAAACCTGCGTGACGGCCGTGGACATCAATGCCGATGGCTACCTCGATTTTTATGTCGGACGCGGCGGCCCGAATGAGACCGACGAACGGCGCAACAAACTGTATGTCAACAACGGCAACCTGACTTTTGCCGAACGGGCGAAGGAGTATGGCATCGACGACATGAGCGCTACCTCCGGCGCCAATTTTTTCGATTACGACCTCGATGGCGACCTCGATCTGTACGTGGTTAATTACCCGACGGACGCCCGCTTTACCCGGCAAATCGACGTGCAACAGGGCCCCGACGGCCAGCCCCACCCGAACACGCAGCCCAAAAAAACCTACGACACCGACCGCCTCTACCGCAACGACGGCGGACATTTCACCGACGTGTCCAAAGCCGCCGGCATCTGGAATTTCGCCTACGGACTCAGCGTATCCGTGTCCGATTTTAACCTCGACGGCTACCCCGACATCTACGTCGGCAACGACTTTATTCAACCCGATTTTCTGTACATCAACAACCGAAACGGCACTTTTACCGACCGCTTGCCCCAATATTTCCGGCATACGTCGCAGCACACCATGGGCACTGATCTGACGGATTTTGACAACGACGGCCTTGTGGATCTGTATGCCGTGGATATGTATCCGGCCACCAATTACCGCCTCAAAACCCTGGAAACCACTAACACCCTGAGCAAATACTTGTCGGTGACCCGCGCCGGATACTTCGAACCGGTGGTGCGCAACGTGTGCCAGCGGAACAATGGCAACGGCTCGTTCAGCGATATCGCCTGCATGGCGGGCCTGTACCGCACCGACTGGTCGTGGAGCGGCCTTTTCGCCGATTTTGACAACGACGGACTCAAAGACCTGCACGTCACGAACGGCTACCGCCGCGAACTGACCAACCGCGATTTCGCGGATTTTATCGCGGCCGAGCTGAAAAGCATGGACGACAAGAAATTGAAAGCCAAGTACGGCAGCCTCATGGGCGTGCTCGAAAAAGTGCCGGAGTTCAAAGTCCGCGACTTTATGTTCCAAAACAACGGCAACCTGCAATTCACCGATCGCAGCGGCGACTGGGTGACCATGAAGGCGACCTGGTCCTGCGGCGCTGCCTGGACTGATCTCGATGCCGACGGCGACCTCGACCTGGTGGTGAACAACCTCGAAGATCCCGCATTTGTCTACAAAAACCTCAGCCGCGATCAAAACAAGGGCAACTCCATCCAGGTCAAACTGCAAGGCGCGCCGCAAAACCCTTTTGCCGTAGGCGCTTCCGTGCTGATCAGCGCCGGCGGCCAACGCCAGTACCAGGAACTCAACCCGACACGCGGCATCTTCTCCTCAGTGGAGCACCTGATCCATTTCGGATTGGGAAACGCGACCACCGTGGACCAGCTCACCGTGCGCTGGCCCGACGGTAAAACCCAAACGTTGAGCAACGTTCCGGCCAATCAGCGACTCACCCTCCGCTATTCCGACGCTTCCGGCAAAGTCGCCACCATCGTGCCTCCACCACCCGCGGCTACTTTATTTTCGGAAAAAACGCCTGCCCAGTCGGGCGCCAATTTTACCCACAAAGAGAACCCATACCTTGATTTTGAGCAATTTCCGCTCAATCCCTGGACGGAAAGCGATCTCGGTCCGCTCGTTGCGAAAGGCGACGTGAACGGCGACGGGCTTGAGGATTTTTATATTGGCAACGCTTTTCAATCGCCCGCAGCCGTGTTCACTCAGACACCGGACGGGCGTTTTAAACCCGTTTCTGAAAAAACCTGGAAGACCGATGAGGTGTACGAGGACCACGGTGCGGTTTTTTTCGATGTCGACGGCGACGGCGACCAGGACCTGTTCGTGGTCAGTGGCGGTGCCGAGGCCGTAGCAAATACCCGCTCCCAGGCCTGGCAGAGCCGCCTTTACTTCAACACCGATGGCAAAGGCACTTTCGAGCGAGCCAACCCCGCCATGTTGCCCGATATCAAGGATGTTGGTCTGCGCGTGGTGGCTTACGACTTTGACAACGACCGGGATCAGGACCTGTTTATCGGTGGCCGTGTCTTGGCCGATAAATGGCCGCTCACGCCACGCAGTTTTATTCTGCGCAATGACGGCAATCATTTTACCGACGTCACCCAGCAGATCGGAGGTGATTTCACCCGTTGCGGCATGGTCACTGATCTGGCCTGGAGCGATCTTGACAAAGATGGCCAGCCTGAACTGGTCGCCGTGGGCGAATGGATGCCGGTGTCTGTGTTTAAATTTCAATCGAACAAACTGGTCAATGTGACGGCTCAGTTCGGTCTGGAAAAATCCAACGGCCTGTGGTATCGACTGGCTGTGGCCGACCTCGACGGCGACGGCGACCCCGATCTGGTGAGCGGCAATATGGGCCTGAATACCCGTCTGGTCGCCTCCGCCGATGGCCCATTGCGCTGCTATGCCGAGGATTTTGACAAAAATGGCACCCTCGACCCGATCATGACTTTTTACGACGGCGGCAAAATCGTGCCGCTGGTCCAGAAAGACGTAATGGTCAAACATATGCCGATCCTCAAAAAGAAATACCTCTACGCCGACGTGTACGGCAGCGCGACTATTTCCGACATCTGGCCGCAAAAAGCCCTCGACGACGCGCTGAACCTGTTTTGCTACGACCTGGAAACCTGCTGGTGGGAAAATCAGGGCGGAAAATTTGTGCGCCACAGCCTGCCGCGGCAGGCGCAGGTCTCCGTAGTACAAGGCATTATCGCCGACGATTTCAACGGCGACGGTTCAACTGACTTGCTTCTTGCAGGCAACAAACACGGCTTCGAAGTGGAAACCGGTCCTTGCGACGCGGGTTCCGGCGCCTTGCTGCTCAACGACGGCCACGGCAATTTTACGTGGTTGAACAACATGGAAAGCGGCTTCTGGGCTTTGCGCGAGGTGCGTGATATGGCGTTGTTGCATGGCGCCAATGGACGACGGACCATCGTGGTGGCGAACAACAGCGATCCGGTGCAGATTTTTACAAAACAATAGGGTAGCGACTGATTTGCAGGGCTCACACCCGGTCGTCGAGCGACTCCTCGACACGTTCCGGAATTTCAGGCAGTCGATTGTCGCGGTGCATGCGGCACCAGGCACAATCCTCCTGGCCGCAGCCGGTTGTGAAGACCCGCTCCCGAATTTTGCCGTAGGTAACGCGGATCATTTGCTCCATAAAATGGATTTCCTCGGCCGAAAAACGGATTTCCGCGACCGGAAAGGCGCCTTTTTTGTCCGGTTCCAGCCAGGCGATGGCGCCGCTGCCGACAGGCTCGACGTAGAGCCGGGAGCTGTCCAGCAGGATTTTATAAAAAGCCAACTGCCGCCAGAATTCACCGCCAAGGGGTTGATTCTCAGAGGGCCTGGCGACCTTTGAAAGATCGGGCGCCCCGGTTTTGTAATCGACGACCCGGATAGTGGCATTGTTCAGCCATTCAATTTTGTCCAGAACGCCCGCCAGCGGTACGCCTTCCATTTCGACCCGGTCGATGCGGCGTTCAACAATCGCGCGACGTGTCCAGTCAGGAATTTGATCGGCAAAATAGCGGCGCAGCCAGCCTCGCCCGAGCGCCAGCCGCTGCCCGAAAGCCTGTTCGGAAAACAAGCTGCGGCGGCGCTCCATTTCGTGGTTGAACAGCCGGATGAGCGCATCCTCGCCGGGCGAGCGCTCCGGCTTTTCATTTTTTATTTTCTGAAAAAACTGTCGCATCGTCTCGTGCATCGCTTCGCCAAACGCCGCGGCTTCGCTCATGGCCGAGGGGACGCCGAGGATGTCTTCATAATAAAAGGCGAGCGGGCAGCGCAGGTAACGGTTCAGGGCCGTGATGCTGAGGGTAAAATTGCGCAGCAAGCTGTCGATCAAAGCGGGCTCGGGCAAGCTGATCACAGGCGATTCCGGTTCGAGCAGCAAGAGGGATTGGGCCGCCACCACAGCCTCCGGGGCTACCGCAGCATCAATTTTTTCCAGACCGATTTCATCCACAAAACGAGCCTGCCGGAGTGTTTTGCCATCGGGGCCGGTCCGGGCATAGGAAATGAAAAGGCTCTGTTTGGCGCGTGTAGCGGCCACATAAAACAGGCGCCTACGGGCTTCGAGGGCGTCTTCTTCGCCGGAAAGCGTGAGCGTGTCGGGCAGGCTGAACCGGCCCGCATAGCCGCGGGCGCCGGGTTCCCAGGCATCTTCGGTGCAATCAAAAAGAAAAACGTGGCGGAATTCCAGGCCCTTCGCGGCATGCGCGGTGAGCAGGGAAATGGCCTCGCCTTCGCGTATGTTTTGGGCCAGTGGCAGAGCCAGCCGGTTGTCGTCCATGCTGTCGAGCAGGGCCAGGAGGCGGCCCAGGGAGAAGCGCGGGTCGCGCTCCGCTTCGCTTTTTACAAAATCCAGAAAGCTGCTGAGTACCTGCACCCACCAGATTTTATCGGGCTGGTTCAGGGCCCAGCGGAGCAGGCCGGTTTGGGTATAAAGCCGTTCGATAAGTTCGGGCAGTGGCAGGTTGAGGGCTGCGGCGATCCAGTTGTCGAGGTTCTGGGCAATGCTGTGCAGGTGGCCGGCGTCGCTGAGTTGAAGCGTGTCGAGCCGGTTCGGGTCGCTGGTCAGTTCCCGCCAGCTGCCTGGGCTGGTTTTCAGGTGCGCTGCGACTAGGGCCAGATCGAGGGGCCGAAGCGACCACCAAGAGGCGTGCAGCAAGCGGAACAAGCGGTGTTCGCCGCTGAATGGCCGGCTGATTTCATCGTGCAGATAGCGCAGCAGATCGCGAAACTGTTCGATCAGCGGCAATTCCAGCACGTTTACCGGTCTTCGGGTGGAGAACGCGATGCCTTTTTTTTCCAGCAGCGTCACGAGGCGGTCCGATTGGCGATGGCGGTAGTAAAGCACGGCAATTTCGCGGGCAGGTTCGCCGGACCGGAGCAGTGCTTCGATGCGGCCGACCAGGTCGGTGAGCTCCAGCAGACGGTTGTCGTACACCCGGATGACCGGCTCCGCCAGTTCGGGTTTTTGCGCCAGCAGATTTTTGTCAATAGGCTGGTCGAGGGTGCGCACGGCGCGCAAATCGTTGTGTTCGATGAGGCGCCGGGCGGCGTCGAGCAGGTCTTGCGGCGAACGGTAGTTTCTATCTAAAACAATGGTTTTCAGGTCGTCGCGGTGCTGGTGGTAGAAGTCCAGCAGGTTCTGGAGCCGGGCGCCCTGGAATTCGAAAATGCTCTGGTCGTCGTCGCCGACGATGAAAACGTTGGGATTGGGCCAATAGTCGAGCAGCAGGTTGAGCAGGCGGTTTTGAGCGCCGTTGGTGTCCTGGAACTCGTCGACGAGGAAATACTGGAAGCGTTCCTGGTAATTGCGCAACAGCGCTTCATTTCGGTCGAAGGCGCGCAGGACCCACAGGATCATGTCCTCGTATTCGTATCGCCCGCGGCGCTGCATGGCGTTGACGTATTTCGGGAAAAGGTCGGCTGCTGCTTTCAGGCGCTCCATTTTTTCGTGAACGGCCTTGATCTGGGTCGTTTTGGGTTCGCCTTTTTTCCCGTGGCGGGTATTTTTCTGGTAAATAAAATCCGGATGTGTGGAGAGTCCGGCGAGGTATTCATCCACTTTTCGGAGCACGAAACCCGGCGCCCAGCTCTCTTTTTTCATGGTCAGAAAGAGGTCGCGCAGCTGAGTTTCAAACTGGAAAACGTCCTTGCGGCCTTCGCGGAGCGGGTGGTCGGTCGGCAGTTTTTCCAGTAATTCGCGGACAACCTCGATGCGTTCCAGGTCGGTTGCCGGCGCGAGGTCGGCGCGGCCGAAGAATTCGAGGTTTTCCTGGATGACCCGATTGCAAAAGGCATGAAAGGTATAAATCGGCACCCGGTGGGCTTCGGGACCGATCATGTCGAGCAGGCGCTGGCGCATGGCCGAGGCGCCGGCGTCGGTGAAAGTGAGGCAGAGCACGTTTTGTGCGCGAGCATCGGTGTCGAGGAGGATTTTGCCGATGCGGGCGGCGAGCACGTGCGTTTTGCCTGTGCCCGGACCGGCGATCACGAGCACGGGTCCTTCCGTTTGGTCCACTGCCTGACGCTGTGCGGGGTTGAGGCCCTCGAGCAGGTGGCGGAAGGCAGCGTTGCGTTGCTGGAACTGAATTTCCAAATGTTAGATTGAGAAGATGCTTCTGGTTATGGCCGCCGATTCAAAATGGTAAATCTTCCTCAATGGTTTCAGGCCTCGATGAATAAAATTTTACTTGAGCCAGAAGGGATGAGATTGCAGCATTAAGCTCATCTGAGCCCAAAATATTTCTTAAGACTTCCCTAAGCTCTTCATCATTGTTGATATTATCGTTTTTCTGGTCACGAATTGTGTCATATACCTGAACCGGATACAGGTGTACATTATCATGAACCATCCTAAGTATGGTAAGTGAATAAGAACCTAAATATGGCGCAGAAACACGCAATTCATGGATAATTACGGGTTTATTGCTCAGTACAGCTTCCCTTGAGCGAATACTCGCAACAAGGATATTTTGCATCATTGAGTTAAAATATTCCGCTTGTTTATCAAGAATATGTACAGGTAATGAAGGAAGCCGGAGCCGCCCTAACGTTGAAGGCCAAAGGTTTTCCAACTCTTGCATGGGACATTATTTTAAGGTTATTTCGAAAATAACTGGCAAGTGGTCACTTATTTTTTTGTCAATACCCACTCTGTCAGCATTCAAAAGGCTAATACTTCCTATATTGGATAAAATTTCCAAGTGCTCGTCGTCAAATGAGTCCAACAATGATGGACGGATAATGACCTGGTCAAAAATATGCCAAAAATACGCCAAAGGCCTGCCCGAGCTTTCAAAAAAGTAGCTGCCATTAACCTCTCCTTTCCCTTTTTCACCAAAGAAACTCCACATTGGGTTGTAAAAAAATTT
>JBGAJY010000281.1:0-7144 GCA_044224705.1 Saprospiraceae bacterium | reverse complement strand
CTGAATAAAGCGACTGTTCAGATTGATCCGATCTTCCTTGATCATATGGCAACAATGTTTTGGTTTAAAACAATGGTGTGAAAAGGAGAAGCAACCATTTGTACAAAATTCATGGTTTGAAACATCTTCGCCTTTCCTCGTTTTGACACTGCAAACTTAAAACAAATGGTTTTTAAAAACAAAAAATGTCAAAGTTTTTTTTCGACTTCAAACCATTTTTTTTCCAGCCATTTTTTTATTCGTTTGACTGTCAATTTTTTAGAAAAATAAAATATCCGCGTATATCTCAGTATGTTTGAAACGTTTTAGCAAAGTGCGCAGGGGCGCTTCGGTGTGGCGTATACCAAGTTTTCGTACTTTTGTTGCGAGAAAGCCGGGACGATCAGCCGACGCACACTTCACGGCAATCGCGGCTTTTTTCAAATCCTTGTCTGAAACTATGAGTATTACCATATCCTTACTGAACCACAAAGGGGGCGTTGGCAAAACCACCAGCGCCATCAACATCGGCGCCGGACTGGTCGAACTGGGCAAACGCGTGTTGCTGATCGACCTCGATCCGCAGGCCAACCTGACCATTTCGCTGGGTATTCCGAGGCAAAAGTTCACCATTTACGAAGCCCTTCGGGGTGAAGCCGAGCTGACGCCCTACACCTACAAACAAGGCCTCGATATCGTCACCTCCTCGCTCGACCTGTCGGGCGCCGAACTGGAACTCATCAACGAGGCCGGCCGGGAGTTTATCCTGCGCGAACTCATCGGTCAGGTGGCGGACGATTACGACTATATTATTATCGACTGCCCGCCCTCTCTCGGTTTGCTGACCCTGAATGCGCTGACGAGCAGCCGTTTCGTGATGATTCCGCTCCAAACGGAGTTCCTCGCCGTGCAGGGCCTCGCCAAAATCAAACAGGTGATCGACAAGGTGCGCTTCCGCCTCAACAAGCAGCTCGACATCGGCGGCGTCATCGCTACCATGTTCGACAGCCGCCGGGTGCTCAACCGCGATGTGGTCGAAACCATTCACAAACACTTCGGCGACAAGGTGTTCCGCACCTACATCCGCGACAATGTCGCTCTGGCCGAAGCGCCCGCTTCACGGAAAGACATCTTCGAATACAGCCCCAAATCCTCCGGTGCGCAAGACTATCTCAACCTTTGCCACGAAATTCTGGAACGCGCCGAAGGTATCCCGGCCAACATCGCACCACAGCACGAACAGGAAGCCTGATTATGAGTAAAAAAAGATTCTCCGAGGGGCTCGACGACCTGTTTAAAGACATGGCCACCGAGGCTTCCACCGTCAGCACCGAATCCACGCGAGGCGGTGAACGGCGCCACCATGGCAAAAACTTCGTGACCGATCTCGACGCTCTGTTGCAGGAAGCCCTCGATGAAAGCCTGGAAAAATACGAGGCCTCCTCGCCCGCCACACCCAGCAACAAATCCAGGTCGGCCGCCGCGAGCCTTCGCTCCGGCCTGACGGGTATCGATGCGCTCATCCGCCAAACCATCGACGTGCAGGAACTCACGACCGATGAAAATACCGGCAAACGCCGCCTTACCGTGGTGGTGGACCGCACCAAACTCGACAAACTCAAAACCATCGCGCGGCTCGAAACTCTTACATGAAAGACCTGCTGGTCGGGTTGATCGACGAGTTTATCAATGAGTACGTCCGCGACAAAGGGTAGATTTGTAACAACCGCCGAAGCCCGGCGCCTTTCGATCACTTCATTTCGAATCAGTTGCTTTCCTACTACGATTTCAAACCCTGCTACCAGACCAACGACAATCCGCCTCGCGAACTGAGTGCGGAAGAGCGCAGGGCTTGTCTGGAAAGACTGTTTCGCCTTTTTACAAACTTACCAGGCTATTCATCCTGAATTGCTGGGGCTCGAACGCCGCCGCCGCAGACTGATCAATCTTATGGCGCTGTCGGTCGTCCTGCTGCTGGCCGTCGTCGCCCTTCAAATTTTTATCGGCCTCTTTGTCGTTACGCTGATCCTGTTTATCCCGGTGGCCCTTTGGATCGCCTACCTTGTATTTCGCATACAGGTGTATTTCGAGGAATTCAAACCCCGCATTGTGGGCCTGATCCTGATTTTATTGACAATGACCTGAACTACAAGGATTTGCACTACAAACACAAGGGTTTTATTCCCCAAGAAAAATTTTTGTCGAGCAAAATTTTACCACTGCCGACGACTACACGGGCGAAGACCTCATCACCGGCGGTGCGCGCGAAATGCCTTTCGAATTGTGCGAACTCTGCGGGTGCGGGAATTCTCGCTTCGGCCCGCAACCGCCTCGACCGGGTGTTTGTCGGGCTGTTTCTGGCGGGCGATTTTCACCGGATCGACATGCGCGGCGAATTGTTGCTGCTGCCCGATGCCTACCGCAAGTACCTCACCCGCAGCGAACGCGTTCCACCTGACGGGCGGGCGCCGCGTGGAAGGCAATTTATTGCCCGAATTTGAAGTCTGGTTCGACACCTATGCCACGCCCGACCTGCGCGTGCGCGACGTGATTTCCGCCGATCTGCAGTACACCATTCTCGATTTCCGCAACCGCTACCAGCAACTGAACCGCCAAAGGAAATCTACCTTTCCATTATCGGCGACAACATCTACATCGCCCTGACGCAGGACAAAGACTTGCTCGAACCTTCGCTTTGGGCCAATACCGTGAGTTTTGAGACCGTCCGCGAAATGTACCAGGATATTACCATGGTGCTCGATCTGGTGAAGGCGGTGGATGTGATGAATTGAGGCGAAGTTGTCGCCAATACCCAATATCAGCTTTATTCATGCCCAGCATCATCGCCCGCAAGGCGGGTTTGGGCTTGCTTTGTTGCAACAGAACACTCAATCAAGACTTTTAAAACGACCAACCTATGATCAAAGAAGTAAGCGGAGATATCCTGTTGTCCAAAGCAGATGCTATCGTCCACGGAGTTGCTCCATACGATCACTTCGACAGCGGCCTGGCGCTCAGCCTGCGCGAACAATGGCCCTCCTTGTTCAAGGATTTCAAACACTATTGCCACCAGTTTAACCCCAAACCGGGCAACGCCTGGATATGGAGCAGCGCCGACGGCCCGAGGGTTGTCAACCTGCTCACCCAGGACCCCTCCGACAACAAAGGCCACAGCGGCCACCCCGGAAGAGCAACGATCAGCAATGTTACCCACGCACTCCATGAATTGAAAAAAATGATCTCTAAGGAAAAACTGCGCAGCGTTGCGATCACTCGCCTGGCAACAGGCGTCGGCGGACTCGACTGGGAAGAAGTAAAACCGGTGATTTACAATCAGTTGAATGACGTGGATGCCCATGTATTTGTGTACACCTCGTATGTGAAAAATCAGGTCGCCCACGAGACGGCATGAGTCGTTTTATGAGGTTGATGAGGTTGATGAGGTTGATACGGTTTTGGCCCTGCTTGGTGTTTCACCAAGCAGCCTACTTCCGGCTGCCAAGGGTAATTACATGGCTACTCACGAAGATTCCGGTATTCCGAAGTAGTGTGCTTGGTGAAAACACCTACGGTATGCACACAAAATGAGTTCATTGACATTAGGTATCGTTATTTTTAGCAAAGAGGGCCTGTGCATTCACATAGGTCTGGAGTTTTTGCAGTCCCAGCCACATGGTAATTGGCCCAGGCGGTCTTTCGCTTTTTGAATATCCCTTCCAGCCGCCTAATCGAGCGACGACCCAAGCGGCAAATGCCAGGGTTCTAAGCGGATGAGGATTCTTTTGGATTTGGGTTTTGCCTTCCAGGGAAGGGCTAAGCATCTCAATTACTTTGATTTGCCGCTCATCGAAGGCCATGCTCATGGGCGCTGTGGGGTGATTTCGGGCGCTAACCAATTGCAGCACCCTTACGGCGGCAATCAGGCCCAGGACAGCCAGTTTGCTGAGACTTTCGAAGGAATGTTGCAGGGCATTTTGCAGTTGAAGTCCTTGGGATTTGAGGACACGAAAGACTTGCTCGATGGTCCAGCGCTTGGAGTAGTAGAGGATAATCTTACGAGCCATTTCAAAAGTGTCCACCCTGTGAGAGGTCAATAATATCCAATGAATAGGCTGCTCGTTATTGACCACTGTTGAGGGGTCTTCGCGCACCTCTACCACACAAACAGTTAAGGAAGGCGGCAAATATTTGGCCATACTACTATTGGGACGAGCCAGGGCTACCTCTCCATACTTTACCTGTAAGAGCCCTTCGTGCCCACTGCGTTTATCAGTTCGGGGTAATGAGCACGCATAACGGCCGGCAATCGGCCAGGTATCTACAAGTTGCCACAACCCTTCTATGCCCCTTTGATCGTGTAGGGAGCGATTGTGCCAACAACGCACCACAAAATCAAGCGAATTATCCACATAGCCGCACAGTGCTTCATAGATGTCGCCTTCCCGATCTGTGATGACGGTGTGCCCTGCGGCCAGTGCACAATGCTCGCGCGCAGATTGCGCCGCACTTAGCCAGCGGTAACTCTGCTTGTCCTCAAAGGCTAATTTATTACGGTGCGGCCCGCGCGGCGCCCGCTTGAATACCTCCAAACCTGCTAAACCCAGACACAAATTGTCTTCGGCATCCATTGCGATTACTGGGTGCAAGTAAAATCCTTCTTCCAAGCCATTGCCTACGGGGGCCAAACCCTGTTGGAAAGCTTGGTAACCAAAACTAATCTCGCTGGTGTCTTCAATCAGCAGTACATGACGACCCACACAAATGGGAGCCAACAGTTTTACCGCAGAGTCGATCATGTCTAAAAACGTAAAGCGATCATTACACAAAAAACGCCCAAACTTAACCTCTTCCCAACGCCCTTGCGATAGTCGACTGATGATCAGGCTTCCAAAATCGCTTACTCGCTTGACCAACGTGTTGAAAATTACATCAAGGCGCTTATCGCCTAAACCCACCAGTTGCGTCTCCATAACTTTTTGGGTAATGATACCTAATTGTCAATGAACTCATTTTGTGTGCATACCGTAGGTGAAAACACCAAGCACGGCCCAAAAAAAGCGGGGGTGGCGCAATGCCACCCCCGCTTTTTTTTAACGCGACATCAAAGTTCAAAGCATCGCGCGGCTGCGCCGCAATTGGTCCCGGAGGTCGGGTTTCAAACGGTCGGCAGCCTGAATGAGCATGTCCTCGTCGGGCGGGAAGGGCAGCGGGCGGTTGCCGATGCGGCGTCGGGTGTCGGCGCTCAGGGCGCGTTCGTCGCCGGTGAAGGTGGAGGCAAAATTTTCAAAAACCACTTCGGTGCCCAGCTCGTTCGATTCGAGGCGCGTGTTGCGGGCCGCGTCGAACACATCGATGGTGCCCGTCAGGCGCACGGCTTTGGTTTGGTGAATTTCGACCACGGCGGCGTGGATGCGCACCATGCGCGGGGTTTTGATATCGTTGCCGAGGCTGTCTTTTTTGACGTTGCCACGCGCATCGAGCACGTAGTTCCAGCCGTCCTGAATTTCTTTTTCATCCACGTAATTGCGTTCCAGTACACGTTCGGGGCTGACATCAACGCGGCGGATGTTGAACACGGCGCGGTAATCGAATTTAATACCCGGCTCCTGTGTGAAATGGTACGATTTCCATTCGCTGTCGAGGTCGTTTTTACCGATCGCCAGTACGCGGTCGTTGAAGGAGCGCGGAAGCACCTTGTCGCTCTGGTTTTTGATTTCGAACAGCACGTGGGTGGTGCCGAGGGCGCGGGCGTCCTGTTTGAGCTCGGCGGTATTTTTGTAATTGCGGTAGTAGCATTCTTCAAGTTTTTCCAGCACCTCATACGCTTCGCGGGCGGCTGGTTTGTCGCCTTTATCGGCGCGCAACAGCAGGGTTTCGGCGCGGGTGTAGAGGAACTCCGCGGCTTTCTGGCGGCTTTCGACCTCCATTTTGGCAATATCGAGGAAAGCGAACTTGGCCTGGTAACCGCTCTTGGAACGCAGGGGCGTGAGCGGCGCAATTTTTTGCTGGCGCTCGCGGATCTTGCGGTGGATGGCGTTGATCTTCTCCCAGTTTTCAGGGCGTTCTTCGTACAGCAGGGCGTCGATGGCGCGCAGGTCGCGGGTTTGTGCGCGGGCAAATGCTTCTTCGAGGCCCTTGACGTACTCGGTTTTCTTTTTGGATTTGCCGCGCAGTTTGCGGAGGCAAAATTCGATCGCGGAATCGTAGTCACCGCTTTCGGTATAACGTTGCAGGGTGTTGCAGGCAGAAACGAGAAAGGAGGTCAGAAGGAGCAGTGCGAGCAAACGGGTCTGGCGGCGCATAACGGTTATCGTTTTGATTGTTTTCTGAATTTGAGCGCAAGATGTGCGTTCGGGTTGCGAACATGCTTTTAAAAGCTGTTAGCAGGCTCGTAAAATTTGTTAAAATTGTAAAGGGTTATTGAGCGGGCGTTAATGGCTTGTAAACAAGTTGCTCATTGCCGGGCAGTTTTCTCCAGTTCCCGCAATGCCCTATACTTCCAGCCGGTCTCCAGCGCGCTGATCCGGCAAATGGTCCAGCCGGCCCGCCCATCGAGGAAGCCCCTTTTGAACACATAATTGCGCAGCCATTTGACGGCAGGGCTCAGCGCCAGGTTCCACCAGCGGGCCCGGCGGCCGCGCGCATACATGGCCTTCGCGGCAATGTCGGCATACTTGCGGGCCCGCGAGTAGTGTTCTTCCTCGGTGTAATAACTGTAATGCAACAAATCGCCGCGCAGGCGGAGCTGACGGGCGCCGGGCGTCATTTCAATTTTGTCGTGCGGATTCTGGCCGCCCCATTGCGCAAGCCGCCGGTCGAAAAGCCGCAACTTGCGATCGGGATACCAACCCGAATGGTGAATCCACTGCCCGCAATAATTGGTCAGGCGGTTCATGGCATAGCCCTCGGCCTGCCAATGGTCTTTCACGGCCAGCACCGATTGCCGCAAGTCATCGCTGAGCGCTTCGTCGGCATCGAGCGACAGCACCCAGTCGTGCGCAGCCTGCGAAAGCGCGTAATTCTTTTGTTCGATGTGCCCGCCGAAAGGATGCTGGACAAAACGCGCGCCCTTTTCCCGGCAAATCGCCTCCGTCCGGTCGGTCGAAAAAGAATCCACCACCCCGACCTCGTCGGCCACCCCGGCCAGCGAATCGAGGCTACGGGC
>JBGAJY010000280.1:0-6041 GCA_044224705.1 Saprospiraceae bacterium | reverse complement strand
GGGTGGGGCCTACACCGGAGGAGAACCCGGAAAAATCCCTTCCGCTATCCTCCACTGGCATTTCCGCTCCGAACTCGACGAACGACGAGCTCCCGGCTCGCCCTGGCTCGAAAATTCCATCGCCGACCAGGTTCGCATTCTGCTGGAGCGGCGGCTGCCCGTTTTTTCAAAAAAACGCGACGCCTTGCGCCCCGTCCGTCCGGGCGACATCGCCATCCTGTGCCGCAGCAACAAGGCCTGCCTCGATATGGCTGATGCCCTGCACCGGGCCGGGCTCCGCGCCGCAATTTCGCGCACCGGCCTGTTGGCGACGCCGGAGGCCGAACTGGTGCTCGCCTGCCTGAAATACCTGCTGACGCCTTCCGACGCACTCAGTATTGCCGAAATCCTGCTGCTCACCGGCAGCAAAACACTGAAAGAACTGACCGAAGAACGCCTCGACTGGTTGGCGCAAGGCGATACGCCGCGGGCGCCCTGGGCCTCTGAACAGCCCTTCATCCGTCAATTGGCCGAGCTGCGTCCGCGTATCGCCGACCTCAGCGCGTCGGAGATACTGAACCTGCTGCTGGACGAACTGGACCTGCGCCGGCTCGTCGTGCAATTCGGCAATGCTCCGCAGCGGCTCGACAACGTGGACTGCCTGCGCGGCTACGCCCTCGAGTACGAATCGGCCTGTCAGCGCTTGCACTCCGCGGCCTCCCTGGGCGGGTTCCTGCTCTGGGTCAATGCCCTGGCCTCGGCCGATCTCGACCAGCAGGGCAGCGGGGAAACGCCTGACGCAGTCAAAGTCCTCACCTACCACAAAAGCAAAGGCCTCGAATACCCGGTCACGGTTTGCTGCCAGATGGCGCAGGGGCTCCGCGAAAAGATATGGGGCCTCAATCTCGTCAGCGAGGTAAAAGAACCGGACCTGGACAACATTCTGGCCGGCCGCTGGCTGCGTTTTTGGGTGAATCCCTACGGCGATCAACTCTCCGGAACCAACCTGGACGAAGCGGTGCGACAAAGCGCCGAATGGATTGCGGCAACACGGCAGGCGCTGGACGAAGAAGCCCGCCTGCTTTATGTGGGGCTCACCCGGGCCCGCGACTATCTCGTTTTCCCGACCAACGTGCGGGGAACGCCCTGGCTCAACAGGGTATTCAACAATGGCGACGAAAGCATCCCTACCCTCGATCCCAACAGCGACGAAACGCCTTTCGAATGGGAGGGGCAGTACCTCCACGCCGATTCAGAACTGATTCTGAAACCGCGCGATTTTCCGGAAAGGGAGATCGAAGAACCGCCTGTGCATTTCCACGCGCCGCACAAGGGGCATCATCCGCTGGGGCGCGTGCAATGGCGTATCGACCCCTTGCTGGACCCGCCGCCGGGTTTCGAATGCCGTTTGGGCGAGCCGGTGGTTTTTGCGACACAGATGGAATTCAAGGGCGATTTCAACCCTGCTCTCGGCAAAGCATTTCAAGGATTTTTACTCGCCGACGTATCGGGATTGCCAGAAAATCTTCGGCGCAGCCTGGCAGAAAAACAATTGGAAATCAGGCAGGTGGAAGCGGACTCCATTGCGCCGGCGGCTTTACTGCAACAATCGACCGCCTTCCGGCAATTTTTGGAAAAACGGTTTTCGCCCACCCAAATCTTCGTCAAATTTCCGCTGCAAGGCCAGGTCGGCAAACGCTTCATTGAACTGGACATCGATTTTTTCCTCGAAACAGCCGACGGAATCGTGTTGCTGAAAACCGCGGATTTTGCCGAAGGCATGAAAAAATGGAAAGCCCATGCACAGGGCATCGCGCCGGTGCTGGGATGGGCGCGTCGACTGCTCCGGCAACTCTGGCCGGATAAAAACGTGGAAACCTGGGTGCTGTTCCCTCTGGATGGCCAGGCCGTGAAACTTGAACTGGCCTGAATTCAAACCGTGCCGTACAGCCAGGCAAATACGCCGAACACCGCACTGCCGAGCATGACGCCGATTCCGAGCGCGCGGTCGGTGCTCGTGCGCCACAAAAATGCGCCGGCCAGCACGCCGCCGGCGACGAGGAAATACCAGGGTATGACGTATTGAATGATCAGAAATGCCACAAAAGTGAAAGCGGCCCGAACGAGGATGGAAAAGGCGTTTTGCATGACGTGTGATGGATTTGTTTCGCCGGGCAAACATCGAAAAGTTGCGGTATTTATTTCGCGCAGATGTTTCACGCAGATGTACGCAGACCTTTCCGCAGACGTTCGCAGAAAAATTACGCAATTTTTCTGCGAACGTTGCGTGCGAACGTCTGCGGAAAGGTCTGCGTACATCTGCGTGAAACATCTGCGCGAAACAAACCCCTTACCGTTTCCCCCAGCTCCCTGCATCCAGCCAATAGATCAGCTTGATGGTCAGGGTGTTGTCCTGCGGCGTCCGGAAGGTTTTGTGCCAGTTATCGAAAAAATTGGCCCCGCGAATGCCGTCGCCTTCGAAGATGGCGTCTTTCCAGATCAGGTTCACGAAGCTGCCGGGTGCGAACTGCCAGGTGTACACAAAATCCACGTTGAACAGGTTGAAGTTTTCGTCGGCGGAGCCTGTCCAGTCGGAGGGGCTGAAGGTGCCGTCGTCATTCAGGTGCAGGTACTCCAGGTAGTACAGGTTGGCCCAGTAATGCCGGGCGCGGATGCTGAGGTTCATACGCGGGCCGAAGAGATATTCGGCTGAAAGTTCGTTGTTAAAAGTCGTGACGTCGCGGCGGCCGAAAATGATGTCGTCAGGATTCTGCCAGTAGACGGCGCCAAAGTTCGAATGGTCTTTGCTGAGGTTGAAAGCGGCCGAGAAGCGCAGGTGGTCGCTGGCGACCCAGGTGGGCCGGATGCCCACTCCGATATAAGGATCGCGCGGGATGGGGCTTTCTCCAAAACTCAGTGAAAAACGGCAGAACAGTTTTTTGCGCTGATCTGTGGTAATATTTGGCGAAACGAAGGCATAAGGCGCGTGATAATATTGTTTTCCAAAAACACGCGGTTCATAAAAATCATAATACCACACTGGCCTGCTTTCGAAGCTCATGCCGAACAAGGTCTGGTTCTTGGTCATGGTTTCGGCATAGCCGAACAGCTGCAGGGCTTCCCAGCGACGCGGAAAATTGAGGAAGGTATTTTCGGCGGAGAATTCGACGTAGGTGTACAGGCGGTTGCCATGCGCCTCATAATCGCCGTACGAGATACGTGCAAACTGACTGATAAAATTGGTCCGGCTATACAGCCCAAGGTCGCGCTGGTCGTAGTGGTCGTCGGTCATCGATTGTTGCGCCAGCCAGGTCCAGCTGCCGCTCACCTTGCCAAAACCGAGGCTGTAGCCCAGCCCGGTGTTGACCTTTTCATCCGGGCTGTTCCACACGGCAGAAAGCCTGCCGTCGCCAAAGATCTCGTAGCGGTTGTTTTTATCGCGCAGGTTGAAGGTGAACGCCGACACGTTGGCGTCGCGGTCGGGGCCTTCGCGCATCACATTGGTGTTCGTAAGCGCTATGGCCGAATTGTGCGGCAGCAGCTGGTCCACGACAAGCACGTTGTAATTCGTCAGCGGCGCGGTTTCGAATTTGCGTTCCGCCCCGCTTTCTTCATTGAAAATAACGGCCTGAGCGGGCGCCGCGACGGCATTCAGCACCCCGATGCCGAGTTTGGAACGGGTGCGGCCGGAGAATTTCGTGGCATTGTACAAAGATTGCTGGGCCGGATTTTTTCGAATTATTTCATTCGAATCCAGCGAAAAAGCCGCCGCGTAAAACCCTGCCGGCCGGCCTCCGATGCGGCGCGAGTAGAAAAGACCGCCTTTATTGAACAGCTCGGTGCCTTCGGTAAAAAACTGCCGCCGCTCCTCGTATTGTACCTCGAAAGGCGAGAGGTTGCGCACCGTGTTGTCGCTCTGGGCTTCGCCGAAATTCGGGATCAGGGTGGCGTCGAGCGTGAAACTTTCGCTCAGTCCCCATTTCACGTCGAGGCCCCCGCTGATGGTACGGGCGTTGGCGTATTCCACGGGGTCGTAGTTCACCGGGGAGCGCTGCACGGAAGCGGCCACGTAGGGCGAAAAAGCGAGGCGAAGGGGCGGGTCCAGTTGGTTCAGGCCGCCTAGGTCGCCCCATTGGGGCATGGCGCCTCCGCCGTTGGGATCCACCGGGCTCCAGGTGCCGAATTCGTTGAGGTAACGGATTTGCCGCGCGATTTGCAGGCCCCAGACCTGCTCGTCGTTTTGCGGAAAACGCAGGGCGCTGAACGGGATGCGCATTTCCACCGACCAGCCGTCGGCGTGCAATTTGACCTCCGAATCCCAAACTGCGTCCCAGGATACGTCGAAATCGGTGGGCGACATGCGGGCGTCGAACTGAACATTGGCGGCCGTCACCTGGAAACGGAATGCGTTCTGGCGGTCGCGGTAAGTGTCGAATCCGATATGCAGTTCGTCGGCGGTGCTTGATCCGTCGCGCTGACAGAGGTCGGTGCGGATCTTGTTGCCCGGCTGAAAAAGGTAGGCGCCGACGTACACGGCTTCGTCGGTGTACACGATGCGCAATTCGGTGCGTTCTGCGGCAGGGCGGCCGAAAACCGGGCTGTTGGTGGTAAAATCGGTCAGGATCGTGGCGTTTTGCCAGCAGGCATCGTCCAGTTCGCCGTCGATCCGGGGCGGCGTTTCGACACGCAAGGCGCTGGCTTTACGGCGGTTGGAATCGTTGGTCGGGCCCATCGATTGCTGCGAAAAAAGCCAGCAAGGCATCAGGAAAAACAAGAGCGCAAACCCTCGAAGGGGGTGCCTTTCAGCCCAGGGCTTTGGTTCAGGGGATACGGAGGTTCGTTTTGTTTGCATAGCGGATTCTGAAAAAACAGGTAATTGCTGTAGTCAAAGGAAAACGATGTGCCGTGCAGCATGACTTTTTTTCTGCCAAACGGTTTTTTGTGAAAATAAACGACGGATTGCGGTCGCTCAAGCGTGTTCGTGTGGAAGTTGCTCTAAATTTGCCTGATCATTATGAAAGTAATTATCCCTGTTGCCGGTGCCGGTACCCGTCTGCGTCCGCACACCTACACGCAGCCCAAGCCCCTGATGCCTGTAGCCGGCAAGCCCATTATCTGTTTTATCGTCGACAAACTGGCCGAGGCCGGCCTGACTGATTTTGTGTTTGTGATCGGTTACCTGGGCGAAAAAATCCGAGATTTTATCGAGGAGCGATACCCGGATCTGCACACCGAATTTGTGTACCAGGAGCATCGCGAGGGCTCCGGGCACGCCGTGTGGACGGCCCGCGAAACCATCGAGGACGAAGACGAGATTTTTATCGCCTTCGGCGACACGATTTTTGACGTGGACCTGCGGCAAATGCTCGATTCTCCCTATTCCTGCATCGGCGTCAAACAAGTGAGCGACCCCCGCGAATTCGGCGTGGCCGAATTCGGCGAAGACGGCTTCGTCACCCGGCTCGTGGAAAAACCCCGCATCCCGAAATCCAACATGGCCATCGTCGGGTTGTACAAGGTGCGGGAAGTGGCACAACTCATTCAGTCCGTGGAGTTTCTGATGCAGAACGAAGCGCGCACCGTCGGCGAGTACCAGCTGACCGACGCCCTGCAGCGCATGGTGGAACAGGGTACGAAATTCCAAACCGTGATGGTGAGCAACTGGTTCGACTGTGGCCGCAAGGAAGTGCTGCTGGAGACCAATGCCATGCTCCTGGCCCAGCGCGGCTACGCCGCCAGCGAGGCCGCCCTGCCCGATTTTGACAACACGATTTTTATCCACCCCGTCGCTATTGGCGATCGCTGCCGCATTTCCAACAGCATTATCGGTCCCAACGTGACCATCGGCAACGACGTGCACATCAATTATTCCATCGTCAAGGACAGCATCATCGGCAACTTCGCCGCGCTGAACGACGTGGTGCTCAACCGCTCGGTCATCGGCTCCGATGCGTCGGTGCGGGGTATGAGCCAGAGTTTGAATATTGGGGATAATACGGAGATTGGGTTTGATTAAGCACCCACTGCAGCCAACAACCAGGCGCGTTCGGCAACATCTGCCG